>JAFLTG010000038.1 GCA_022510545.1 Lachnospiraceae bacterium
TAAAAGGATAATCCATATTCAGATGAATCCAGAACAAAGGCTCCTTGTAATCCTGGAATACCTTGCGGTAAAATTCAAGATATTCCTCTCTGCTGCACTCGTTTGGATGCTTAGCCCAAAGAGGGGTTGTATCATTAAGAAGTTCAGGACGTTTTTTAATTTTTAACTTCTGCTCGTCCTCTTCTTTTTCCTTCTTAATCTCTTCTATTACAACATCGGTATCTAACTTCTCTGCTTCGGTAATGGTCTGTGTATCAGTCGTATTAGCCTTGGAGAGGAAGATTTCAATAGGCATAAAGGAGCAGTATTTCTTAATAACTTCTCTAGCCTTATACTCGTTACAGAATTCAAGGCAGTCCTCATTGATAAAAAGTGTGATTTCTGTTCCCACTTCACTTCTTTCGCCTTCATCCATATCAAATTCCGTACCACCGTCACATTCCCAGTGAACTGCCTTGGCACCATCCTGATAGGAAAGGGTGTCGATATGAACTGCATCCGCTACCATAAATGCGGAATAGAATCCGAGTCCGAAATGACCTATTATCTGGTCATCATTGGTCTTGTCCTTATATTTTTCAATAAAATCCGCCGCTCCTGAAAAAGCAATCTGGTTGATATACTCCTCTACTTCGTCGGCAGTCATACCGATTCCGTTATCGATAAACTTAAGTGTCTTTTCCTCAGGATTGACAATAACCTGAATTTTAGACTTATAATCATCAGGCAGAGTGTACTCACCCATCATGTCCAGTTTCTTAAGTTTGGTAATGGCATCGCAGCCGTTGGAAATCAATTCTCTGAAGAAAATATCGTGGTCAGAATACAACCACTTCTTAATTATCGGGAATATATTATCGCTATTAATAGACAAATTACCGTGTTTAGTTGACATAACAATCACATTCCTTTCTGTTTTTGATGACTTTAGTATATTAAAGTCTGTTCGCCTATTTATTTTAATCAATCTAAATTAAAGTTTAATGCTGCCATTATAAAAAGTCAAGAAAAAATTAGCACTCAACATCGTCGAGTGCTAATAATTTATTTAAAACCCTTTATTTATCTACATCTGAACATTTCTAAATTTTTTCTAAACAATAAATTTTTAGTTCAAACCCCATACGCCATCGCCCAGATATGCCTTATAAACATCAAAGAAATCAGAAGTATTGACGTTCTCATCGTGGATGAATCTGACACTATCCCAGAGTTCTTCGTTGAGTCTCCTTGTTAAGGTATTAACAAAGTTATCATATTCCTCACCGAAAACCTCTTCTTTGCGCTGCTCCACAATCTTGACCTTGTTGCTGTCGGTTTCCTCTTTATCAAAGGTACTGATGCACTTGATAATATGGTATCCGAATTCAGTCTCTACAACGCTGCTTATCTCTCCTGTTGCCAAGTTAAAAGCCGCCTTTTCGAATTCGGGCTCCATCTCTCCCTTTCCAAAAGAGTAGGTACTCTTATCATCCTCGCTGTAATGTCTTATCAGTTCATCAAAATCCTCCCCGTCCATAGCCTTCCTCCAGACCTTGTATGCAGTATCACAGGCATCTTCCTTTGCTTTCTGTGTGTACTCAATCTTCTTGCCTGTACCATCCAAAGCATAGGTTTTAAGCAGGATATGCTGAACTGTGATGGTTCTTGCCTCGTCATCACTGATTTCGGGGTTTATATCTTTGATAATGTAGCGATATACCTTTTCCGCAAGCGCATATTCGGAATACAGATTGATTATTACGTCTTCATCTATTCCCATCGCCTCTATTTCCGTATCGTTTAAGGAATTGTAATAGGTCCCGGCGGCAAACTCTACCTGTTCGTTTTCTTCATCTGACAATTCTACTTTATAACGCAGCGCCATCAGATTCATTGTCTTAATCCGGGCTATCTGTGCAAGTGCAATATCCTTAACATTCTCCTCCAGGCTCATATCACCTGAGTCGATATTCCAGATTTCTTTACCGTAAGCACTTTCATACTGATTCTGTATATTGGTAAGATAGACCATTATCTCCGGAAGTGTACATGAAGCGGTCTCGATACGGAATATTTCATCCTTACCAAGGCCGGTTGTGAGTATAACTTTTACACCATCTGAATTCTTTGCACCGCAGCCGGTGATAGCAGATACCAGTATACATACTACCATTATCGCAATAGTGATATTTTTTGCATTTTTTTTCATATTCATTTGATTACCTGAATCCAGCCTTCCGGAGCTTCTATGCGGCCCATCTGGATTCCGGTAAGGGTATCATACAATTTCTGGGTAATCGGTCCCATCTGCGTCATACCGCTTGGAAATGCAATTTCTTTGCCATGGTCTACAATCTTGCCGACAGGGGAAATTACCGCTGCGGTACCGCAAAGTCCGCATTCTGCAAAATCCTTTACCTCTTCTAAAGCTACCGGCCTTTCTTCGACTTCCAGACCAAGATAATCCTTAGCCACAACCATCAGCGAACGGCGTGTAATCGAAGGCAGTATGCTGTCTGACTTAGGCGTTACCACTTTATTGTCCTTAGTCACAAAAAGGAAGTTGGCGCCGCCGGTCTCTTCAACATAAGTCCTTGTTGCAGCATCCAGATACATATTCTCATCGAAGCCCTCTTTGTGTGCGGTAACGATGGCATGAAGACTCATTGCATAGTTGAGTCCGGCTTTAATATGACCTGTACCATGCGGTGCCGCCCTGTCAAAGTCACTGACTTTAATGGTCAATGGCTTAACGCCGCCCTTAAAATAAGGACCTACCGGAGTGGTAAAAACCCTGAATTGATATTCATCAGCCGGACTTACTCCTATAACGGCTGAACTTCCGTACATAAAAGGACGGATATATAAAGTGGCACCCGAACCATATGGTGGTACATATGCCTCATTGGCTTCCACAGTCTTAATTACGGCATCAACAAAACGTTCTTTGGGAAATACGGGCATTTCAAGTCTCTTACATGAGTCTTCCATACGTTTAGCATTAAGGTCAGGACGAAATGTTACAATCTTACCATCCTGTGTAGTATAGGCTTTTAATCCCTCAAAACAGGTCTGTGCATACTGAAATACGCCTGCGCATTCGCTGATCGAAATATTGGCATCCGAGGTAAGTTCACCCTCATCCCAGACACCGTTTTTATAATTTGCCACAAATCTCTTATCGGTTTGCTGATAACCAAAACCGAGATTTGCCCAGTCAATATTTTTCTTTTCCATAGTATATACTCCTTCAAATTGGATGCATTAATTAACTTAGGAAAAACAAACTGTTTTTTCCTAAGTTAATATTATACTTTTACTAAAAAATGTCAAGTCTGTAATTCCGTAGCAACTATCTCCATTGCGACGTCATAGGCAAAATCATTGACTGCTTTTTCACACATACGCAGCAGTTTTTGCTGTTTGTCCGTGAGCTTATAGGATTTGATCTCTTTTAAACTTGCTGCTATATTGTCTGCATCAAAATCGTCAAGATATTGATTGAGGAGCGTAAGCTTCTCTTTCCATTCAGAATCCGAAAGATTATTTTTCTTCTTAGGCTTATCTTCGGCTTTTTTCTCAGATTCCATACTATACTGTTTAATATATTTGTCCAGATTCTTCCTAAGGGTGCTCATCATGTTGAAAAGTATGGGAGATTTTACTTCTACTTCCTCAAGCCTTCCGGCCTTACTCCTTTTCTCCTGTTCAAAGGCTTCATCTGCAAGAGTATCGGCACCTATGTTGCGGGCATTTCCTTTAAGGGCATGAACAATGATTGCATATCCTGCCACATCCTCTTTATCCAGCATATTCTTAAGCTGTTCTTCCTTTTCAACCAGCACATCACGGAAATCCATAAGTATTTTCCTGTACAATGTGCGGCTTCCACCCATATATTTAAGTCCTTGGGAAACATTGATTCCCATATCTATCAGCATCTCCGTACCCGGCAGGCTGTCTTCCTCATTATCTGCACCCGTATCACTATCGGCTGTCAGATATACGAGTTCTTTCGGCAGATATTGTATCATCATATTTTCCAATTTATCCGGCTCAATGGGCTTGGTTAGATAATCCTCAAAACCTGCATCCAGATAAAATTCCTTGGCACCTACTACAGCATTGGCCGTCAGAGCAATAACCGGAATGTCTCTGGATGGATTACCCTCTAATTCCCGGATTGCCTTAAGAGTCTGCACGCCATCCATTCCAGGCATCATATGGTCCATACAGATAAGATGATATTCCTTGCGTTTCAGCATTTCCAGACACTCTTCTCCACTGGATGCCACATCAATCTGAAGCTTTGTTTTACGAAGAAGATCCTGTGCCACCGCAAGATTCATTGCATTATCATCCACAACAAGAATTTTTCCAAGAGGAGCAATAAATTTTTCCTTATAACCGATGGAAGATCTGACACTCCTGTCATATTGTTCCTGGAAATTTCCAAGGGGTTCATTACTTATCACTTTCTGTGGAATGGCAAAAAAGAAGGTGGAGCCTTTACCAAATTCGCTCTTAACATCCAGCTTACCGCCCATCATTTCAACCAGTCTGTTGGACACGGCAAGACCTAAACCGGTACCGGTCTCGGAGCTGCTGGCTTCCATATCGAGTTTTGTAAAGGTCTCGAATATCTTCTGCATATCCTTTTTCTTAACACCGATTCCGGTATCTTCCACCGCAATCTCAAGCGTAATATTCTCATCATCTATTTTCTTCCAGGAAAGATGCAGGGTCACAACACCTGTATTGGTATATTTTACCGCATTGGACAAAAGATTTCCGACTATCTGCCTCAAATGTATCTCATCACCGGATAATTTATAAGGTATGTCATTTGCAATGTCCAGCGCAAGACTCAGTTTCTTCTTACGAAGAGGTATCGAAATGCTGTTGATGACATCATTCAAAAACGAACTTATATCATACGCAGCATCCATAAGTTCCATCCTTCCGGACTGGATTTTGGAAAAGTCCAGAATATCACTTATAAGCGAAACCAGAATATCGCCCGCCTGCTTGATATCCAAAGCATAGCCGCGGATAGTCTCATCCTGGCTTTCTCGCAAAATAAGTTCATTCATACCCATCATTGTGTTGATAGGTGTTCTGATTTCATGGGACATATTTGCAAGGAAAAGGTCTTTGGCCTTATTGGCTTTTCTCGCATCCTCAATTGCACGCTCCAACTCTATGTTTTTCTTCTCAAGTTCATCCTTTGCAAGCAGCAGTGTTACCGCCTGCTTTTCCAGTTTGGATGTGAATTTGCCGGATGATTCCTGATTCTTTTCTTTAGACTGTTTACCGGTATTATCGCTCATGGGCTGATTAATCTCCCTTCTTATTTTTCCTCACGTATTTAGTAAACTGGTAGGCTATGTCAAAATAAGTCTGTTCTTCGCCCTCATCTATAAGCTCCCAATCCTCCATTAGGTCCAGATTGGGGAAATAAGCATCTGCTTCATAATTATGGTCAATTCTGGTCACATATGCCTTGTCGCAATAGGGAAGCATCATTTCATATACACTTGAGCCCCCAATTATGTAAACCTCATCATCATTATATTTTTTCAGTTCTTCCAGCAATTCTTCCTTACTGTGCACAACACATGCATCCTTTACCTTATATGCGGTATCAGTGGAAAGAATGATATTGGTCCTTCCTCCTAAGGGCATCCCCTGCGGAAAAGTCTCTAAGGTTTTTCTGCCAAGCACTACCACCTTACCCATGGTTTCCTGCCTAAAGTTCTTGTGGTCATTGGGAATACGCACAAGCAGTCCGCCTTTTAAGCCAATCGCCCAGTTATTATCCACTGCAACTATTAAATTCATTATATCTAAGCCAATCCTTTCCATATAATCATCAGAATCTAATTATAACAAATTATAAGCAAAAATAAAACTCAAATTGCAATCGGAATATTCTCTATCTGAGGTCCTGTTACATAATTCTCCACTTTTACATCATTTCTGGTAAAAGCATAAAAGTCTTTAATTTCCGGATTCAGCCAGAATGTCGGAGCATCATACGCAGGTCTGTTAATAAGTTCACGGATTATCGGTATATGTCTGTCGTAAATATGGGCATCGGCAATCACATGCACAAGCTCACCCACCCGCATATCACAGACCTGGGCCAGCATATGCACAAGTACCGCATATTGTACCACATTCCAGTTATTGGCAGCCAGCACATCCTGCGAACGCTGGTTTAAAATCGCATTTAACGTCAGCTTGTCATCACCCTTCTTTTGTGTCACGTTAAAGGTCATGCTGTATGCACAAGGGTAAAGACGCATCTCATGCAAGTCCTGATGCACATAAATATTGGTCATGATCCGCCTGCTGAAAGGATTATTTTTCAAATCATAGATTACCCTGTCAACCTGATCCATCATACCTTCTTTATACTGATGCTTCACACCCATCTGATAACCATAGGCTTTCCCGATCGAGCCGTCCTCATCTGCCCATTCGTCCCAGATATGGCTGTGCAAATCATTGATATTATTCGATTTCTGCTGCCATATCCACAGCATCTCGTCGGTTGCGCTTTTAAGGGCGGTTTTGCGCAGGGTGATGAGTGGAAACTCTTTCGAAAGGTCATAACGGTTTACGACGCCAAACTTCTTTATAGTATAGGCCGGAGTACCATCTTCCCAGTGGGGACGGACTTTCTCACCCTCAGTGCTGGTGCCGTTATTCAATATATCGTTACACATGTTTACAAAAATTGTATCTGCTAAGCTCATAACTGTACCTCGTTATATAAATTAACGGAATTTCGATAACAAAACCTTCTCTGAGTTCGTCCGATGCCATTACCTCTCATACTTATCACACAACGCATTAATCTGGTCAGCAAACCTTGCCAGATCCTTATTAGCCACGCCCTCATTCTTGTAGATGACCGCAACAAGTCTCTGTCCGGCTGCAACGAGTCTTGCAAATACGTCGGACATAATACGGCCTTTCTTCTTAGCGGTAACAGGTTCTGCCTCGTAGATAAATTCATTCGCAATCAAGTCATATCTTGTACCACTGTACGGGGCGTATGCGTTTAAACCATGTTCTGCTTTAAGGCATTCGGTGAAGAGCTTGCATATGCTGTCTTCGCCATGGACTATAAAGACCTTGTCGGGTTTTTTCTCAAAACCTTGTATGAAACGCAAAAGTCCTGCTTTGTCAGCGTGACCGCTCATACCGATAAGTTTTGCAATTTGGGCGCGGACTTCTATTGTTTCACCGTAAAGCTTCACTTCCCCTACTCCGTCAACAATCGCCCTGCCCAGTGTGCCGTTTGCCTGATAGCCGACAAAAAGGATTGTACACTCGGGACGCCACAGGTTGTGCTTAAGGTGGTGTCTGATACGACCGGCTTCACACATTCCGGAAGCTGAAATTATTACCTTGGGTGTATGCTCAAAGTTGATTGCTTTGGATTCCTCGCTTGTGATCGCAAGATGCAGTCCCGGGAAAGTGAGGGGATTAATCCCTCTTTTTATAAGGTCCATCGCCTCTTCATCGAAACATTCTATGCTGTTTCTCTGGAAGATACCGGTGGCTTCAACGGCAAGCGGGCTGTCCACATATACCGGAAAGTTTTCATAGCCTTCCACAAGTCTGTCTTCTTTAATCTTACGGAGGAAATACAGAATTTCCTGCGTTCTTCCTACTGCAAAGGAGGGAATTACCACATTGCCGCCTTTGTCAAATGTAGATTTAATAATTTTTACCAAATCGCCTATATAGTCCGGTTTTTCATCGGAATGATACCGGTTGCCATATGTAGATTCCATTATAACATAATCCGCTTCTTTTGTAAGCTTCGGATCTTTGATAAGCGGCTGGTCCATATTGCCTATATCGCCGGAAAAAACGATTTTCCGGGTAACATCTCCTTCGGTTGCCCAGACCTCAATACTTGCCGAACCAAGAAGATGGCCTATATCCGTAAAACGGATTTTAAGACCGTCGCAAATAGTTACTTCTTTATCATATTCACATGGAATCAGTCTCTTGATTACGCCATCGGCATCCTCCATTGTATAAAGAGGCTCTACAAGTGCATTATCCGTACTTCTTTTCGCCTTACGGTTTTTCCATTCTGCTTCCTGCATCTGGATATGCGCGCTGTCTCTAAGCATTATGCTGCACAGATCTGCAGTTGCATCTGTAGTATATACGCTTCCTCTAAAGCCTCTTGCATACAAAAAAGGCAGCATACCGGAATGGTCGATATGCGCATGTGTCAACAATATGTAATCGATTCCCGCCGCATCCACCGGAAGTTCACAGCTTTCAAACACCTGCATTCCCTGCTGCATTCCGTAATCGACCAGGATATTTTTCTCATTCACACGAAGATAGTGGCAGCTGCCGGTCACTTCGTGGTCTGCCCCAATAAACATAAGTTCCATAAACAGACCTCCTTTTTTCTATGATAACATTTTTCGCAGGTCGAGTACAGTCAAAATATAAAGATTTACATATGATAAAGTAAATATGATTAATATCTATGAGGCAATATTATGTTTTTTGCAATTATGCCCTTACTTCTCTTTATGCTGGCGGTATCAGTGGATTCACTGAGCGCCGGATTTGCTTACGGTACTTCCAGAGTTAAGATTAAACCGCTTGCCGCTGTTTTTCTTGTTTTTATCCCTTCCATAACCATTACATTGATGACCAGAATCGGCTCTTTCATTTTTTCCCTGTTTCCTGCCTGGCTCTTTTCCACACTCTCGTTTATGCTCTTGTTCATATTAGGCTGCGAGAAAATCCTGGAAAGCCTGATACGTCATCTCGCAGCCAAACACCCGGACATAATAGGAAACTGGGCTTGTAAAATCAAACAGCTGAATATAATATTTACAATTTATTTTTCGCCGGAAGATGCCAATAAGCAGGATACTCAGGTACTCAGCGCCAAAGAAGCGTTTGTTCTAAGTCTTGCACTGTCACTAGACTCTATACTTGCAAGTATGGCGTTTTCATATCAGGTTCCTTCTCTTATTATATTCTTCCTGTTAGCGGTCTTTTTTCATTTTCTGCTCTTTCTTTCAGGTTTTCTGCTTGGTACTCTCGTATCCAAAAAATTTTCCATAGACCTGTCATGGCTTAGCGGGTTGTTTCTTCTGTTGCTGGCAATATACACCCTTATGTAGTCTATATTGCCTCCACCTGTTCTTCCCCGGACTTTATTTTTTCATTAGCCGTGTTGTGTCCCTTGTATACGGCAACCAGAAGCTCATGAACAATTACAGGCGTAAGCGAAAGGGCAAGCAGCTGTGCCCATTCAACCATATCCAGTCTTACCGTTCCAAAAAGCGTGATAAGCGGCTCCACCTCGGTAACCACAAACTGCAGAAGCAGACCAAGTCCTACTGCCAGCAGCATATAAGGATTCTTCTTATGGTCCATCTTAAAAATAGACTTATTTACATCCCGCATCCCAATCGCATGGAAAAGCTGACTCATCCCCAGCACCATAAAGGCGTGGGTCTGTGCCTTAGACAACACTGCTGAAATACGATAGCTCTCAACAATGTTATGTAAACTAATCGGAAGTTGCTCCGCAATCAGTCTGTCATATGGTACCTTGAGAAAAGCAGCCAGACTCACTCCGCCTATCACAAGTCCGTAACATATAACACACATTAGTCCCCCCTTGGCAAAAAGGGATTCACCTTTTCTTCTGGGCGCTTCTTTCATAAGAATTTCAGTCTCGTTATCGTCCACACCAAGAGCCAGTGCCGGAAGTGAATCGGTTATGAGATTTATCCATAGTATGAAGCTTGCCTTAAGCGGACTTGGAAATCCTGCAATAATGGTAACAAGCATCGTCATTATCTCACCAAGGTTAGAAGAAAGAAGGAAAAGTACCGATTTTCTGATATTTTCATAAATTCCCCTGCCCTCTTTAATTGCAAGCTGGATAGTTGCAAAGTTGTCATCCATCAGCACAAAATCAGCCGCATTCCTTGCGACATCGGTCCCGTTCATACCCATTGCTATTCCTATATCTGCTGACTGCAAAGACGGGGCATCGTTCACACCGTCGCCGGTCATTGCTACCGTTTTGCCAAGCTTTTTGTAGCCTTCCACTATTTTTACCTTATGCTCAGGTGTAACTCTTGCAAAGACCTTTAATTTAGGCAGTCTTTTCAATAACACGTGTTCTTCAATTGTGTCCAGCTCCCTGCCGGAAATACACTCGTCAGGAGACTTTGCAATCTTAAGCTCTTTTGCAATGGAAAAAGCAGTGTTGCAGTGGTCTCCGGTAATCATCACCGTTTCTACTCCGGCCTTCTTGAATTCCTCTACTGCCTCTACAGCCTCCGGTCTTACAGGATCCTGCATACAGACAAATCCCAAAAAGACCATATCTGTTTCCTGCATCCCGCCATCGGGATTCATTGCGATAGCGAGTACTCTTCTGCCCTCATCCATCATCTGCTCAAGCACACGGTAGAGTGAGCGCCTGTCATTTTCGCTCATTGCGGTCTTATGTCCGTTCCTGTATAAAAAGCTGCAGCCTTCCAATACTCTCTCTGCTGCCCCCTTGGAATATGCAAGCATATGCTTTTTATTGTTTTCATTGCTTCCGTCACCTTCACGACTGCTATTTCTATGTCGTTCGGTGTTATCTATAGACAGGTGGCAGGTAGTCATCATCTTTCTTTCAGAGTCAAAGGCTTTTTCATCTTTTCTATAATATTTTCCCCTAAGCTCTTCAATCGGAACAGTACACTCTCTCGCCATATGAATAAGCGCCATCTCGGTCGGATCTCCAAAATCACCATCTTTAGAAACCACCGCATCGTTGCAAAGTATGCATCCCAACATAAAATGCATCTTACCACTTCTTATTTCTTCAGCTGTTCCGCGACGCTCTCCCGCATTATTTTGTGACTTCCGTGCAACATTATCCTTCCACAGTTCATCCGTAAAAAACTGCTTGAATTTATCTCTTTCTATTATCTTGCCGTCAATATAGCACTCCATAACAGTCATTTTATTCTGTGTCAGTGTGCCGGTTTTGTCAGAGCAGACAACCTCCACCGACCCAAGGGTCTCTACGGAAGAAAGCTTCCTGACAATAGTCTTAGCCCGCACCATACGTGATACGCTAAGCGCAAGCACAATAGTGACAATAGCGGGAAGCCCCTCAGGTACTGCCGCAACAGTCAGGGATACCGAAGTAAGCAGCATCTCTCCGACATTCCGTTTTTGAAGTACCGCTATTACAAACAACAGTGTACAGATTGATATTGCAAGAATACTCAGCACTTTTCCAAGCTCACCAAGCTTAATCTGAAGCGGGGTCATTTTTTCGCCCGTTCCATGCAAAAGGTCTGCGATACGGCCGATTTCGGTATCCATGCCGATTGCGGTTACAATACCCTTACCCCTTCCTTTAGTAACAAAAGTGGACATATACGCCATGTTTTCATGGATATTATCTCCCTGCACCATCTCTACAAAATCCGCATTCTTGTCCACCGGAGCCGACTCACCTGTAAGTGTAGACTCCTCTATCTGAATTCCCTGAGTTTCAATCAAACGTAAATCGGCCGGAACCATATTTCCGGCTTCCAATAAAACAATATCTCCTATAACAAGTTTCTCGGCAGATATTTTCATGGTTTTTCCATCCCTTATAACAACTGCCTGCGGGGCGGATATCTGCTTAAGCGCTTCTACTGCTTTCCCGGCTTTTCCTTCCTGAATCACACCTATAGCTGCATTAAGAATAACAACTGTTATTATAATAACAGCATCTCCTGCCTCGCCAAGGAGTATAGATATAGCCATCGCTACTATAAGTATCAGAATAAGCGGGTCGTTAAGCTGGCCGAGTATCATCTGCCAGATACTCTTTTTTTCCTGTTCTTTGAGGCGGTTTGGACCGTGTTCAGTGCTTCGTGTAAGCGCCTCTCGTGAATCCAGACCCTTTTCTCTGTCGGATTTGAGTAATCTAATCGTTTCTGCGGCTGTTTTCATTTCATACATAATCCTTTTCCTCCCAAAGCATACTTAAGCGACGGCCTGCCGGTGCCTGCGTGCAGTTTTCAGACACTAAAATGACAGCTTGTCAGGCCTGTCTCTATACAATATGCTTGACCTTGTAAAGTTATGCATGAGAAAGCCGGGAATAGTTTTCCGGATATGTTCTATATAGAAGTCCAAACAGACAACATTTTCTATAATAACCTAGAAGCTACGCAATTTATCACTACCATCGTCTATAGTGTTCTCTATAGATTTGATTATTACGTAATAACCATAGCTGGGATTGACTTCGACATATACTCTGTCATCCACTTTGTGACCAAGCAGTGCTTTTCCAAGCGGAGATTCCGTACTTATTAAGCCTTCAAGTGAATTACCCCTTACCGTGGTTACTAGTTTATATTTTTCGGTTATGCCATCTTCTTCAAAGAAAACTTCCACCGTATTGTTCATACCAACTTCATCATCTGCCGATTCGTCGGATACAATAACTGCCGTCTTTATCATTCTCTCTAAATAACGAATACGGCTTTCATTCTGATTCTTAACCTTTTTAGCGGCATGATATTCAAAGTTCTCACTCAAGTCACCATGCGCTCTGGCTGCCTTGACATCCTCCAGTGCTTCTTTTCGCACTACAATTTTACGGTATTCTATTTCTTCCTGCATTTTTTCTATATCTTGCCTTGTTAATTCATTATGCATCTTTTTACTCCTTATAAATATTTCTAACATGAATAGAGGCGCCGCATCAGCTGTATATCAGCTGGGACAACGCCCCCTAATCATTTCATTATAAAATCATGAAGACCATATAATCACATAAACCATGTTAAATATACAAGCCTACAAAATTACACAGACTTTTATACTGTCTGGAATTTCCCTATATAAACCGGGAATGTATCGGTTCCTTTCATTACTTTTCCGGCAGAAACAGTAACATTCTTGTCGGTTACCAGATATTCAATATCAGCTCCGGCCTCCACTACGGTTCCCTGCATCAGTACACAATTCTTAACTTTTGCTCCTTTGGCAATTTTAACACCACGGAAAAGAATACTGTTTTCTACTTCTCCTTCAATAACACAGGCATCGGCAGCCATAATATCCGCAACCTTGGCACCCTCAAGATATCTGGTCGGGTCGCCGCCATGAAGCTTGGTATAAATCGGAGGGCCTGAGAAAAGGGCATCCAGATTATATTCATCAAGGAGTTTCATATTTTCATCAAAGTAGCTCTTCATATCAGTAATGCGGGCAATATAACCTTCATGCTTATATCCCTGTATATTCAGTTTATTGAGGTTTGAAAGCAAAACGTCGCGTTCAAAATACTGCTGCCCATGAAATGCTGCTTCCTCGATCAAATCTATTAACAATTCACGGTCAAGAACATACAGGTTCATTGACAGATTCTGAACTCCTGATTCTTTGGAGTTTACATAAATCTTGGTTATCTTGCCATCATCAATATCAAAAGTATAATAAAAGCTCTTGTCCTGTGGACCTGATTTGATGAAGCCTTTGGGGATTTCCTGCTCATTGTATGCAATGGTTACATCCGCGCCACTGTCAATATGAGCCTGAATCATATCCTTAAAGTCAAAATTAACTGCGATATTGGTATCCGTTAAAACAACATAATTTTCTTTCTGGTCTCTTATGAAATCCAAAATACCTGCCAATGCGTCAACACGTCCGATATATGGCTTGGATGATGTCTTCTCGGCAAAAGGCGGGAATATATGTAATCCACCGTTTTTACGTACCAGATCCCATTCACGGCCTGAACCAAGGTGGTCCATAAGGGAGTGATAATTATTATTAACCATAATCGAAACATTACCGATATCACTGTGAGTCATACTTGATAAAATAAAGTCAATCAGACGGTAACGACTGGCAAACGGAATAGATGCCATCAGGCGCACATTTACCAGTTCAGGGATCAGTAAGTCATAACTGTTTGGGAAAATAATACCAAGCGCACTTAATTTGGAAACTGCCATTGTCATTGTTCTTCACCGCCTTCCTCAACATCTTTATTTATCATCGCTTTTGGTCCGATTTTGGCATTAGCGCCAATCGTGATTCCTGCACCTATAGTTGCAACATTGTTTTCACCGCCGGTGGGCATCTCACCTACCACGGCATTCTCTCCGATAACTACATTCTCGGCTACGATACAGTGCTTAACAACAGCACCTGCCTTGACTACCGTACCGCCCATAATTACGGCATCTTCTATTACAGCGCCTTTTTCTACTTTTACACCCTCGAAAAGAATAGAATGCTTTACCGAACCCTTTATTACACAGCCGTCAGTAACCATTGAATTCTCTATTTCCGCACCTGCGCTTACCTTATGTCCTGTCATAGCACGCTTGCGGCTGTATATCTTCCAGTCATCATCAAAGAGGTTGATTCCGCTGTTGTCAGGATCAAGCACTTCCATATTAGCTTCCCAAAGAGAGGAAATGGTTCCTACATCCTTCCAGTATCCACTGAAGTGATAAGCGTACATCCTACGGTTGTCCTTAAGAAGATTGGGAATTATATTGTTACCAAAATCGTTTTCGGAATTCGGATCCGCCTCGTCTTCCTCAAGATATTTCTTTAAGATATCCCAGTTAAAAATATAAATACCCATGGAAGCCAGATTGGACTTAGGATTCTTAGGTTTCTCCTGAAACTCCGTAATCTTGTCATTCTCATCCGCAACCATCAGACCAAAACGCGGAGCCTCCTCCCAAGGAACCTCCATAACCGCTACACTGAACTCAGCGTTTTTTTCCTTATGGAATCGTAAGAAATCACTGTAGTCCTGTTTACATATCTGGTCGCCCGAAAGTATTATGACATACTCAGGGTCATACCTTTCAATAAATGAAAGGTTCTGGTAAATTGCATTTGCGGTTCCCTTATACCAGTCCGAAGCTTTTGCCTTCTGATAAGGCGGAAGAACATGTACACCCCCGTAGAGACGGTCCAAATCCCAAGGCTGACCGTTTCCTATGTACTCATTCAGCACCAGTGGCTGATACTGTGTTAAAACGCCAACCGTGTCAATTCCGGAATTGACACAATTAGATAACGGAAAATCGATAATACGATATTTTCCGCCAAATGGTACTGCCGGTTTTGCAAGCTTTTCTGTCAGCGCGTACAGGCGGGAGCCTTGTCCGCCGGCAAGAAGCATTGCTATCATTTCTTTAGCCATAATGCTACCCTCCTCTTAATACTTTATAGAAAAACCATATATAACTATATTTAAATATATATGATTTAATGCACAGATTAAAAAATTATATACCCCACAAGTCGTCAGTTAATATTTTACCTGAATAAATCACGATACCACTTCAGGGAATTTATGTAGGCATCATAGACATCATTCATATCAATCTTCTGAAGCAGCATCTGCCTTGAGACCTCCTGCCATGAAGCCTCCTCATACTGTATTATAAAATCAAGCACAGGCGCAAGCTCACCCTTATGTCCTATAAGAGCTTCATTTACATTATTGGATAACTGCACCATTTCAAGAGCTTTATCCATAGGCTTGCCAAGGATCAAATCGATTACCGAGAAAAGTCCCATAAGGAACAATTCCGAAGCATTCATCTTCATATCAAAAAGCGGTGCCAGATTTTCCGCAAACTTAGCTCTCAGCAGAGAAATCCTAGTGATTTCATTGGGTTTATCGGCACAAAGTTCATTTGTTACCGCTGTATTGATCCATTTCTTCAACTCTCTCTGTCCAAGCATGGCTGCAGCATGATTGATTGACGTGATTTCCGAATTTACAGCCAACTTGTTTACTATCTTCAATAATGAGATAACAAGAGCCGTATCCCTGCTGATGACTGCAGCTGCTTTTTGCAAATCAAAATCATGCCCATTTACCATATTCAGAAGGTCTATGTAATTCATCTTAAGCGGAGTTACTTCCTCTTCACCCTTGGTGACGGGCAGTCTGTAAAACTCGCCCTCATAAAGCGTATATCCTCCATCCGCTTTGAGTTTATCAAATTCTTCCTGTGAATCAACATTTATAACACACAGATTGATATGAAGATGAATATTTTTTAAATATTTTTTAACCTCATCAATATTACATTTTTTATGATTAATCAATATATAATCCATCATGAGCAATACTTCAAAGTATTCCTCCAATTTATCCTCTGGAATATTTCTGATAGCCAGTTTATATCCCAGCTTCTTCAAAGTTTTCAAGCGCGATATATACATGGCATCCGGTGTAATAGATTGATCGCACAAAAGAACCAATCTGTCATGCGGTGCGGTATACATTGAGTTAATATCCGCAAATACGGAAACATTATCCACTGCCACAAAAACTTCAGTATCACCGGGCAGAGTATCAATACCCATACTCTCAATAACTTCAAGCCCGGGTACACTTCCCGCCCCGTCATAAAGTCCTGTACTGAGATAAGACGGGTTTAAAAGATAGTTCTTCTTCTGCGCAAATAGGGAATATGCACTTACCGCCATGTTTTCATCAAATAATGGTATTAATGTTACAAGCATAATTTTTCTCCTATCGAAGATAGTTTTAAGTTCAGATATTAATTCTTCTATTTAATAATACTATATTTTTTAAAATATTGATAGATTTTTTGTGAAAAATTATACAAAAAATTTTATTAAAATTTTATTACCATTTTACTATTTATGCAAAATAAAAACTTTCCGAAGCATTAACCTCGAAAAGTTATTATTTATAACATATAGAGCTGCTGACGGGAATCGGACCCGTGACCTCCGCACTACCAAAAACAGACTTTCTACGTCGTGTCAATGCCTGTCATCCACTAGTTATTGATTTTACTGCGTTTCTGCAAAACCTATTTTGCATATTGTAGCTTTATTTGCAGTTACTATTCGTATATGTAGTAACTGAAAAGTAACCGAAGAACAATATAGATAATATAGCAGAATGCAGCCTCAACGTCAAGTGTCAAAGCTGCATTACTTTTCGTTTAATATATTCATTAGGACAACTATTAGTCACTTATGTTTACAGCGTCATGATTCCACCATTCATCTGCCATATCTGCAATATTTTCAAACAAAGCATTATCAAAATTTATTTTCTGAATAGTTTCATTTTTAAAGGTTGCTTTAATAACAATCACGTCCTCAGAATTACCATATTTATCTACTAATGGATATACAATATTAAAATCAACATCTGTATCTATTATAGGTTGTATTTTTTTTAGAATATTGAACATATCCAAATACATGCCTTCTACTGTCATCTTGTTGGTGAGATTTTCTGAACCTCTAAACTTTATTAAACTGAAATTATTTGACGGTACATAGTTAAAACTTTCTAAGTTATCGACTCCAACGACATCTTCAATAGCTTTTTTTATATCCGCTTGTGTATCATCCGTTTCTGCCTGTTCGCTTTCATCGGTTAGCTCGTTATCCCCACTCGTGCCTGACTGCTCGCTTTCATCGGCTGACTCGTTGCCCTCATCCGCTTCCGTCTGTTCACTTTCATCGGTCGGCTTGTTGTCCTCATCCGTTCCTGACTGCTCCGTTATTTGAGGATTGTCCTTATTCTCATCATTGCTGCCCGAATTTGCCCCTATGGCAAGGATAACCACCACAATAATTACCCAAAACCACCACTTTTTATAAAACGGCTTTTTTACCTTGGCTGCGTCTTCGTTTTTCTTTTTCATATGCTATCGCTCCTTTTCCTTTGGTTTTTTGCCCACAATATAGGCAAGATAGATTATACTTCAATTCACATCAAAAGTACATTACTTTTTCAACTCATTTTGTGACTTTATTGTGTTATAGGAATATGGCACTTTGTAAGCATATAATGATTGCATAAGTAATGGAGGACTAGCAGCATGGAGAAATTTATCGTTACACCAAAAGAGGATAAAGCGGTGACAATGACAATCCGCATTGACCGTACCTTGCAGGAAAAATATAATGAGCTTTCCGCAAAGACGAACCGCTCCCGAAATGAACTAATTGCTATGGCGTTGCAATATGCGCTTGATAATATGCAGATACAGCAACGCTGACATTCAAAAAGAGCCTTGGAACTGATTTTCCTTGGCTCTTTCCCTTATTTGCCACAATCATTATCAACCGGATTTGCGCTTTTCCTCGTTCTCTCTTAAAAATAGCTCCAGCTTGTTTGTGGCTTCTTTTTTCTGTTCCTCAAAGCTATGTGCGTATATGTTCATTGTAGTTGAGCTTTGCGCATGACCGAGGATATTCGCAATATCAATGATATTCACATCCAAATAGTTCAACAATGTTGCGCATGAATGGCGGAGTCCATGCAGCGGGATTATCGGTAATACCTCAAAACCGCTTTCTTTTGCATCAATGGGATTTTCCTGCACCCACTTATTATATCGCTTTAAATGCCGCTTGAAGAACTGATAGGGGGTGCTTCTTCCCATGAGCTTTCCGTCCTCTTGTATGAAAAGGTTTCCGTCCCCCTGCCATGCTGTCCCCAAGCTGAACTTATACTGATTGTATTCTGATTTGTACTGCTTCAATAGCGGAAGTATCTGCTCCGGAAACGTAACCGTCCGAACGGAAGTCTTAGTCTTCGGTTTTTTAAGTTCCACGCCGTGCTCGATCTTGCCTACCGACTTTGATATAGAAATTTCATGTGTCGCAAAATCTATATCGTTCCAATGTAGCGCAAGCGTCTCACCTTTTCTAAATCCGCAAAATACAGATAGATTGTAAAATACTTTGTACTGCGTTGCTACTGTGCGTGACTCCACATAATCATTCACATGATACGGCTTTCCCATGTCGTCAATTCTGTCATGCCCTTTATACGTTGTATCGTATGTAAGCTCCAACGACCGCAGGAACATAAGAGCCTGTTCAGGCGTAAAATATTTCAGCTCTGGTTCTTCCTTGTTGTTTTTTGGTATTTTTGCATCTCTGCAAGGATTGACTTGTATCATATCCCAACGTATAGCTGTGCGGAACATTCCGCTGAGGACATGGGCGCATTTTGTTATGCTGCTATATGCAAGCTCCCCAACTAATGATTTATAAAACGCTTCAACAACAGGCGTCTTTATCCTTGCAACCTTATACGCCTTGAAATAAGGCTTAATCTTGTTTCTAACAATTTGTTCGTAGCTTTCATAAGTGCTATACGCTAAGTCGTCTTTGATGCTTGCAAGCCATTTGTCTGCATAATCCTCAAAGGACATTTCCTCACCGTCAAGATTATCGCCACGCAAGAGTTTTTCCTCAAATTGCCCAGCGAATTTCCAGGCTTCTCTTTCTTGCTGCTTTACTGTTGCATCCTGCTTTACCGTATAGGTATGAACTTTTACGAGCTTCTTTCCCTTTTGGTCGTAACCCATAGAAACAGTGATACGATAGACAACCTTGCCATTCTTATTTTGAATTCTTTTTAATGATGCCATAATCAACATCCTTTCTCTATTTGATATTTGTAGCGGTAAAACGTCGATTTCGCCATGTCAAGCTCTCGCATAAGCACGAACGGTTTTTTCTTTCCTTGCTGCACCGCTTTATACTGTTCTGCAAATTCCTCAATATTCATTGTTTTTGGTCTGCCGTAATTACCCCATTCGCCACGAGCTTTTTTAGCTTCAATCCCTTCTTTTTGCCGCTTTTCTTTTTTCTCGATTTCTGCCTGCGCCATGCTTGCATAAAGCTCTATCATCATATTGTTAATCGTTTCTAACATCATTCTTGCCATTGAATTTTCCATTTTAGATGCATCAATCAGCGTTGTAGGCAGTTCCAACACCATAACACGTATATTGTTATCTTGGAAGAAATGCAGCTCTTTGAGCGTTGCTTCTTTGTTGCGTCCAAGTCTGTCAAGCTCTGTTACAATCAAGACGTCTCCGCTTTCCAAAATTTCCTCTTTCAACATTTGATAGCGCGGACGGTTGAAATTCTTTCCTGTCTGCTGGTCTGTATAAATCTTGTCTTTGTATAGAATTATTGCATTTTCCTCACAATAGGCTTTGATTTCTGCAATGCCCCTATCTAAATGCTGGTCCGTTGTGCTTGTTCTGTGATATGCCACATATTTCATCTGAAAACTCCTTTCTATGGAACTATCGAACGTTTGTTCGATTTTTGTGATTTAACCTTAGCACGATAGTCTCAAAATGTAAACACTTTTTTTGAGAATTATCAAAAAGTTTTTTGAATACATTTTGAGACTTCATGATAAGGCTTTTTCCATAGTCTCAAAATTTATACATTCTGATACCTTATCCAATATACTGCCATAGATAGTCTTTCTTGTGTCAATGCTACACCTACTCGGCCTCGGTATCGCCAGTATTAAGATAATCAATCAGCTTTTCATAATTAATAAGAAACTTTCTGCCCGCCTTGATATGCGCAACTTTATTTTCTTTGCATAATGTTAGCAAAAGCCTGTAAGACAAGCCTGTTTCATTTTCAACTTCCGTTATCGTTTTCATAGTAGGTACTTTTAATGTAATAATATTTGCACTCATAATTGCTATTCCTTTCGTACTTTGTGGAATAACCGCAAATTCAACCGAATAGTTGTGTTATTCTATTTTTGATTTGGGATTATCCTCTGTACGATTTGTGCCTTTGGAGGACATTTTAGTCAGACTGACTATTAGATACTCTCTGTCATAGTTTATTGGACAGGACTACAAAAATTAAAATTGCTCAAATTGCTTGCAAAAGTGTTCCTACACAATGTATTTTACGCTTTGCGCTGCATTTTCCATATTCTGACCGTTTTCATTTCTTGTCTATTTTACTCAAATTTTGAGCCTTATCCACACGACTTCTTGAAGTCATAAAGCGTAAGCAACACATCCTGCGGTAAACCAAACTTGACTGTATAACGCTTTACATCTCTTGAAAGATTATGATTGGATTTTCCTCGTAACCGGTTGTATTGCTCAAGAGCTTTGCGAAGAACTTCCGTATCGGGGATTAGCTCTCTATGCTCCGCTATGGTAGCGATAGGATTTTCTGTATCACATAAAGATTCCACTAATACTGACACGCAGTTATCCAAATATGTTTCTATCTTCGGTATCATTTCATCGCAGAATACACGCTTATATTCTCGCATCAGCTCCTTTAGCGCATCCTCTGAAAGAATATTGGAAATGTTCAATCTGTTTCCGAATAACTTATACAACGTGCGATCAGAAAAAATTAGCTCTATCCGTAATAATCCGCTTGGAACGCTGCTCGTTGGCTTGTGCTCACTAAGCAATTTACTTTGTAGCTGCTGTGTCTTGTCGTACGCTTTTATAACATAGTAATGCGGTCGCTTTACGATCACAGTATGCGTTTCTTCTTTCAGCGGATTATTTCTATTAGGACCCACATATTTCACATTATCGCTAAATTTGCTCAAACACGCATGATTGATCAAGTTTAATACATCCGCTTGAGTGGCTTTTCCACTGACTTTTTGCGTGATATTCACTTCTATGGATTTTGCTTCTACGGACTTTATCTTTATTTTTATATCCGTTCCAAGCAAGTGTTTTAGCTGCTTCTTGCAATCGCTTTTTATCAATTCCAAACTATCAGCGTCAAGCAGCGTGAATGATTTTTCGTTGTTTTCCCTTATGAAACTTGGCAGTACCAAAGCAAGCGTGACTTTTCCATATGCAATGGAAATTTTTCCATACTTTTTGCCTTGCTTATTGGTTAACGGCTGTTCTGGCATATCTTCCAAATCTCCCTTGAATACCATTCCAAAGATATAGCAATCCGTTCCTTGCTTCGCCTTGTTGCTATCCATCGGTATTGACTTCATAGCACATCAACCTCCTTTTTATGGATTTTTAAGCATAAAAATAGCAGGGTACGCGGTAGCCTTTTGGCTTACTTTGTGCCCCTGCACACTCTTTCAACTGAATACTTGTTTGACTAAACACTTATAATTATACATATTTTAACACGATTTGTGTCATTAGTAAACACTTTTTCTAATTATTTTGCATATTTTTTCACATTTTTGCATTTTGTTTTTGCGCTACAAAATATAGGCGTATGCCTCAGACTATTCAGATTGCCTTTTGAGGCTGTCAAAATAATTTGGCTATGTCCAATGCTTATAAATAAGTAAAAGCCAATCTGAGTCATTCTGTGCATTCTTGATGTGATGCCCTGTCAAATGCCCATATACAGCGCAAGCATAAGCAAATAGGGGCTTAGTAACAGAATTTTATTTTAGTAACCGAATAGTAACTTTATTGTGTTTTGCGTCATTTTCTTATATTGTAAAATAAAGTAGAAAAGAAGTGGCACACCGGTTCAACCAGTAACCGAAAGTTACCGAAAAATGATATGAAAAAAAGCTCTCCAAAACTCGGAAAGCCTTATTTTCTAAGCTGCCGACGGGAATCGGACCCGTGACCTCCGCACTACCAATGCGACGCTCTACCGACTGA
>JAFLTG010000039.1 GCA_022510545.1 Lachnospiraceae bacterium
TTCCATGTATCTGCATTGGATTCCTGACCATATACCGCTATCGTTCCTCGTTTGCCGGTGTGTGCCTGAATAAATTTTGCGCTCTGCACAAACATGCCACCTGAACCACAACAAGGGTCATATACGCGACAATTAGAAAACGGCTTCAATACTGCAACAATGGTTTTTACAACACTGGCTGGTGTATAGAATTCACCACCTTTTACCCCTTCATATGCAGCAAACTGTGCAATACAGTATTCATAAGTTCTTCCGAGAAGGTCCTTGCTTTCCTCCGTGTCACCCATATCCATGTTGGTGAATAAGTCCACAACATCACCAAGAACCCGCTTATCCAGATCAGGGCTGGCATAATTCTTCGGCAATACATTCTTCAACTTCTTGTTATCTGCCTCAATTGCACGCATTGCATCGTCAATGACTGTACCAATCTCAGGTGTGTGTGCAGCAGAAGCAATCTTGCTCCAACGGGCATTCTCCGGCACAAAGAAGATATTTTCCTCTTCGTAGGCATCCGGATCATCCTCAAAGCCTTCTCCTTCCGTTACCAGTTCCTCGTACCTTTTTTCAAAAGCACTGGATATATAACGAAGGAAAATAAGTCCAACAATAACTTTACGATAATCTGCAGCAGGAATATGTCCCCAAAGAACGCAGGCCGCATCCCATATTTGTTTTTCAAAACCAATATTGGCATTGTTTTTCTCTGACATTTAAACTATCCTCCATAGATCCAATTACCCAGTTTGTATTATAACACAAGTTTATGGAGATTTCGAGCTGTTTCACAGCCTTTCCCGCGTCTCCAAAATGTATCTTTGCTTGCACATAAATAAATCAAAATATTGCATATTTCATCTGACTAATTATTCAACATTACTTAACTACCCCCATACAAATAATACACATCACAATACTTCTCCTGATACTTTAATTCATAATCCGACAAATTAGCATTACTATACATAATACGTTTAAGCTGCTCCTGTGCCTGTGCAGCATTACTCAAATATACTACTAACTCATTACTCCCCGTAACATACGAATCATCAATCGCTTCAGTCCCTCCCTGACTCATAAAATAAACTCTATCATATTCAAACAATTCATCCGCAACATCCCATACACACCAGCTCTGATTCTCATCATAAATGTACACCACCGGAGTATTATTCATTTTCTGTTCCTTCGCAAAAGCAATATGCTCTTCATCTTCCGTATATAAAAACACCACTCTCCCACCTAAAAATCCGATTATATTTATAATGACCGCAACCAATGCCGCCCCCCCAATTATCACATTATAAATCTTTCCACTCATATGATTTATCCGTATCATCCGCCCCGCACTCCCTTTACCGGAATATCTGACGCATCCTCTTAACAATCCATCGATTGCCGCAAATATAAGCAACACAACCATTCCATAAATCGGAGTCTGATAACGAATTGATGTTTCTCCCAACAACAACGCAGTCTTTGAAACTACAAAAAAGTATCCGACTACCGCAAACAACAAGATAAAATATTCATCATATCCGATCCCATTACTTTCTGACAAGCTGCGTCTCCTAAACCACACATACAACACCACCAAAACAACCACCAGCACCAATACCGCCAACAGCTTCCCAAAAACATACTCATCCATCAACTCATAGAAAAACTCCAGCCTCATCAATGTATTCGACACATCAAAAAAATTCCCTGTAGCCTGAGCTCCCCTCTGCCCTCTAAACATCTGCCCAAGGCAAGATGGATAGGTCCCATAAGCCAAAATAAATGCCGCCGCAAGGCTTACCGCATAGCGAATACAATTCCACAAATTCCTATCTTTCCATAACATATAAACACAGAAAGCAAACCCTATAAAAAACAAAAATATAAAATAATAATACTGCGTCAAGAACCCGAAATACGTCACCACCGCAAGCGGAAGCAAAAATCTCCAAACTGACAATTTAATGGTTCCGTCCAACGAATCGGTAGGCAGCTTATCAGACAAATTATCATATGCGCCTGCGTAATCTTCAATCACCCTCACATGCAAAATCGCACACAACAGCACAAACACCGTCAGCAGTGCATACATACGAATAAAGACCACACTACTCATAACCGCCGGTGTAAATCCATAGAACAAACAAACCAGCAGCGACAATTTTTCATTATATTTCGTAACTATCAAACTCAGTACCCAAAGTAAAACCATACTAATCCCAAAAGCCACAAGATTTAATACAAGCCCATACCACTTGGAAAATTTCCCCGGAAACAGGGAGGCAATTGTATGAAATAACCAGTAATAGACAGGCGGGTGAACATCCCATGACTGGACCTGCTTGACCAGCCCATACTGAAATCTTTCCCCCTCAAGAACTACAAACTCATTAAAATATGCATCATGCTCCAGCCATGCATTATCTTCTATATTTAAACCATAAGTCCGCGCCGTAGAATAATATGTATAATATTCATCCTCATGGAAGCCCTTTTTCTGATAACAAAAATAAACTGCTGTAAACATCTGTGCACACCAGATAATTATAAATATCAACAGCCATATTTTATTTATGTTTTTTAAAAACATAGAACTTCTCATGCTTATCTTTCTGATTCAATCACTTTATACTTTTTTATTCGAGTTTATCTGTCGAAATTTCTGCTACACTGCGTTTCTCCATTTTCTTCTTATGCACTTTCCTCACAGTTTTAGGTGCAACAGTAAGCAACAGCAGATATGTCTTATTTTTGGAAGTCAGATACGGATTAAAAATAGTACTGAAAATATGCCTGTGAAGATATTTCTTAACATTCACATAAAATTCATTCTTACGGTTCATCTGTACTATCGGAACATGCAGCATATAGTCCAGTCTCTGATACAGATTAAACCGAATTGCATAACGGCGCAATGCAGGATATGACTCATTAACTAATTTCTGCATTCTGTCAGCATTGTCCACGATATCCATAAATACTCTCGAAAAGCTCTCCTTTGAGCGCTTTCTGGTGGTACTGCTGCTGCGGTATACTACATGATATCCCTGCTTAGGCAATATCGCAATTCCATCTATTTTTGTGAGCAATACCGTTAATAGCTTGAAATCCTCATTAAGCTCACCCTCCGGAAATGCCCTTTTATTAAACAATTCTCTTTTTATCAATTTAGTGCAAAAAGAACAGTCTGCTTGATGAAGCAGCAATTCTTTCAAAAAAGTTTCACTATCGCAAAACCGTATATTTTCAGGCGGTATACAGACGTCGGGTAATTTGTTTCCTTCTTCATCCCGCTCGTCTCTGGAAATCTGCACTACATCATAATCTTTCTTAACAGCCAGCTCGACCATCATCTTATATACATCAGCATCAATATAATCATCACTATCCACAAAGCCAACATAATCACCGACCGCATTACGCAGACCAAGATTGCGCGCTGAAGATGCTCCGCCGTTTTCCTTATGATAAACCCTTATTCTGAAGTCCTGTCCTGCCAGTTTATCGCATAGCTCACCCGTACCATCGGTTGAACCGTCATCCACCAGAATTATTTCCAGGTTCTCATAAGTCTGTGAGCAGATAGAATCCACACAGCGTTTCAGGTAATTCAATGTGTTATATACCGGAACAATTACACTGACTTTTTTTTGCTCCATATCAATGCTCCATTCTTGCTTTTTTCTTTTTCTTTGGCGAAATAACCGGTGCGGGGCTTAGAGGTCCGCTTTCCGCCGGAATGAGCTCTCCCTGCAAAAGGCACTTCGTAAAACGCATAAGTTCATCTGCGGCATACTCCGCGTTCCACTCACCGGCAATTGTCTGATATGCGGCGCGGCCTATAGATTTACGTTCTTCCCAGTTTTCGAACAAATCTATTACCAGTTTCTCCATCTCCCGATATGAATTATCTTGATAAACAAATCCGTTCACACCATGCTCTATCAGGTACGGAACTGCCCCAGCATCTGCATTTGCCACTTCAACGCAGCCGCTGTTCATTCCCTCGTTTACTACCGCTCCCCAGCCTTCCAGATGATTACTTGTAAAAAGATGTATATGGCAGCTCTCCATTACATCTCTTACCTTTTCAGGCTCAGTATAACCATAAAATGTAAACTTATCCGACAAGCCGGACTGTTCGACATCCTGCTTTATATCCTGCTCCATATCTCCGCTGCCGAGCATGTGTATGCCGAAATCATAATTTAATCCTTTAAGCGTCTTAGCAAGCTTAACCACATACTCAGGATGCTTAAGCGGAATAAATCTTCCTGCCCATACAATCTGCAGCGGTCCGCTCTTTTTCATCGACCGAAAATCTTCCTCGGAATAAGTCCTGGTCCTCGGGAAATATCCCCATTTAAACATCTTATTCGGATATGCTCCTATAAGATGAAAATCCGATGCGGTATATGCTCCGGCGCACAGCAAATACACATTACTGTTCCGATATTTTATATGCTCTTTATATTTGGCAATAAGCCCTCTGGGAGAAATTGCTTTCCACTGCCCCTCCCGGTATATTCTTTCACTGATACGTATCGTCAGCTTTCCCGAATCAAGTCTGTCTCTTTCGATATCCGGTCTCTGTGTCCAACCAAGCAGCACAACATCGCTTTCCGCAATTTTTTTACGGCATTCGTATTCATCTTCGTATAAACACTTCACATAGGGAATCTTCGTTACATCAAGTCCCCACCCCATTGCTATGCGCTCATCTTCCATCGGCATAGTCTGAATGAAACAGTAATCTTTTCCAAGCTTTTCATACAAAGCATCGGAAAAAGGAAGCTGATGGTGGTTGATGTAATTTGACACAAAAGTTATCGTCATTCCGCTATCTCCCGATATATACGTATCAATTTATAATAATTCTGATTGGCATCATGTGTCTCTCTGGCATGCCTTCTCGCATTCTGTGAATACCTTTCGGTAATAAGTTCTTTATTAAAAATTTCCAGTATTTTTTCAGACAGGCCTTCTACGCTTCCCTTGGGATAGAGCAGTCCGTCCCCGCCATCCAACAGAATATTATGTATGCCGCCTACATCCGCCGCCACGCATGGCACTCCAAGCAACATAGCCTCACCTACGGAATTAGGCGAATTTTCAAGTGCTGACGGACATACAAAAATATGACACTTGAGATATTGTTCTTTCATACCTTCGGCATCCAGATTGCCCAGCATAGTCACTTTCTTTTTCAAACGGTTTACTCTTATAAGTTTTTTTAGATATTGGGCATAAGCGCAGGCTTTAAGTCTGTCATTCCATGTTGCATTCTTTAAAATATTATTTCCTGCAACAAATATCTGTGCATCAGGATACTGCTCAAGCACAGCCGGCATTGCCTGTAGAAGATAGTGAAAACCTTTGAGCGGATAATCTCCCTGACTTAAAAAAATACTGTACGGAATACATTCGTTTCTCTTCCATCTGTCATGATAAAAGCAGCTTCTAAGTGTCTCATTCAATACATAGTAATGCGCTTCTGGATTTATCTTGGCAGTGGCTTCCCTGTCAAAATCCGTTCTTCCGGCAATATAACCCGCAAGTCGGATTGCTTCTTTTTCATAAATGCCTCTTTTGCGGAACTTGCGCTGCTGCTGTTTGAGACTGTCTTTTTTAATAAGATCTCGCAGCGTAACTTTATGCTGAACATTCGCCGGCAGATCCGCCATATATACATCGGCACATTCAGAAACCAAACCCTGGATACTTATCAAGGTTCTTGGAGTTCTCCTGTAAGCGCGGGCGCAGGCTAACGCATGTGGAAATTCAGTTCCGAAAATATGTACCAAATCCGGATCGAAATCTTCAATTATAGTTTTCATACGTTCTTCTATCGCGTTGTCATACTGCTCCGGAGTATTAAGATCCTCTACAAAACCATAACACTTGCATGAACCTTCTTCCCCAAGAAATAACTCTCTATTTATATTTCCGGTCTCTTCCGAAACGGGAAATGCAATCCCCAATGTTATATGATTACGATGCTGCTCCTGCAAAAATCTGTCCAACATTGCACTAAGCCAGCCCTCTCTATTACTATAGGGCAGTTCTAATTGTCTTGCTATTGCAGGAAGCATAATATTGCATACCCAAAGTACCCTCATTATTTTACATCCTTCCCATAATATAATTTCTTTAGTCCATTGTATAACCCTGACGTCACCGTATTTCTGGAAAGCCATGTCCTAAGCGGCGCCAGTGTAACCCACATAAATATTCTATATTTCCACGCCTGCCTAAGCGGCATATATTTTCTGACTATCTCCCAATGTTCCCCGGCAGATATTTTACGGTTTTGTCGGGTTTCGGAAAATCCGCCGCCCTCATAATCCGCAATCAGGATATCTCCATATACAAACGACACTCCACCTTGAATATCCTTAGTAAAGAAACACCATACAAATTGTTCATAGTCGGCTCTTACTCGATATTTCGTATCAAATGGATGGGCCAGAAGCAGCTTTCTGTCATAAAAGCAAGCCTGATGACAAGGCACATTACGGTAGCATCCAAAGGCATCCAGTTTGGGGTTGGATGCAACTACATTTCCGGTGAGCCTTTCATAGATATTGCCGTAATAAATTCCTGACTCGGATGGATTTGCTTCAATAAGGTTATGGACTTTCTCAAGTACATATTCATTATATAATAAATCCCCACAGTTCAAAAAGTAGATATATTTTCCATTTGCTGCTGAAACCGCCTGATTCATTGCGTCATAGATTCCAGTGTCCTGCTTTTCAATAATACCAAGAGCCGTGAGCTCTTTTTCGACTTTTTTTACATACTCTAGTGAGCCGTCTGTTGATAAGCCGTCTTTAACGATTACTTCGTAGTTTTTATAAGTTTGCTTCCTTACACTCTCCAATGTAGTCTTAAGCTTATCTCCGGGATTTAAACAAACAATCAGTATGGAAAATTCTATGTCCATTATATATTTAATTTCCTTTCAAGGTAAAGGTGTTAATTCATATCCGACAATATATTCACCATATCGTGGAAGAAAAATGTCTTATACGGCAAAATCAATATACCCTCATTATAAGCCCTGCTCATAAAAACAGCAAAGTAGAATATTGCTGCCATAATTACTCCCAGCTTCAGAAGTTTTCGCCACTTTTCATTCTCAGTCTCTTTGATAAGCGCCGGTAAAAACAGTATATGGCTTACAGTTAAATAATACCCTATACGCGAAATAATCGGTAAAAACGAGCAAAATACATATAATACCAGCGCACCTAGGTTCAGGTAAAAGTATAAACGCAAGCGTTCGTTTTTGCAAATGCTTTTTCGATAATATATTAACGACAGAGCAAACACGGCTAGGCACCGTAAAATATTGATATAACTTGTGCCGCCTTCCAGATATTCCGTTTCCTCATATGTCGGATATAAAAATACAACCACTTTCAGATAAAAATCCTGCATAAATAAAAAGGTTGTACAAAACAGTCCTATCAGCGCAAGCTGCCATTTTTTCCATGCAATTGATGCCAGCACATACAATGGCAAAACCACCAGCAGCGACTTATGGAAAAAGGAGCCCAAAATCACCAATAATATAAATCTTCCCCACTGTCTGCGGACTACAAATTTCATGGAATAAAAGGCTATCGCCAATGCCAGATAGTAGCGTACCGTGCTGAACGCCTGAAAATAATATCCCAGCGCCATGAACAGAAAATATGTCATCGGAAAATCATCACTCTGTTCATATATGGCAAGCAAAAATAATGAAATCGTTACAAAGGCATAAACCGCAAATACAAGAAGATAATTTTCAAAACCCGATATGCCGTAAATAATTTTTACCAGCAGATTAAAGCCGGCTTCCGTAGGAACATATGAATCGCAATTGACCAGATGCATAAACTCCACGTATTTGGCATAATCATTTCCCACATTCTGCCTGCAGGCCGAAAGTGCAAACAGTATTAGGAATACAGCCAGTATACTTACCCTGTTGCACATCTGCTGCCTGGTCACCCTATATGGTTGTAATGCACAATGGTTATTAACCATACATGCAAGCAGCACTGTTCCTGCCGCAACCGTAATATACAAAATCATGGATGAATCAATTACTCCTTCATTACTTTTGCTGTGATTTTATTCCTTTTCTCATCAGGCCATACGCCTTTTTAAACGGAATATCCACACACATTTCGGCTTTGTTTTTTATTAAAAAACGTAATGCAAAAACCTGCGCCATCTTTCCGTACAGATAATGATAAAGCACTCCTCTGTCAGCAAAAAACTTTTCCGTATAACCATGAAACCACGTTGATTCCCTTTCTATCTCTTCACCTATGCAAACAGGAACAGCATATATTTTAAGTCCTGCCTTGATACAATCACGAAGAAACAGACTGTCCTCCCCGTTACTGTACTTTGCACCGCCCCCGAATAAAAGCGAAAAATGTACGTTAGAACATCTAAATGCATCCAATTTCCCGGATATGCTGTATGCAGGATATCTGCCGTAATTATACCATCTGATTCTTTTCACAGCATCATTCCAATAGGTTCTTCTGGATTCCGATACTTTCACATTAAAAAGTATCATATCCGCATCCGGATGTTTAGTATATGCAGTTTTAATAAGCTCGGCGTAACCTTTAGTCAATACTATATCTTCATCGGAAAACAGGCATATATCGGAATCTGCGTGAAGAAGTGCAGTATTTCTGCTCAATCCCACTCCACGCTCCGGCATACAAAAACATTTTATCCTGCCATATGGTTTCTTAAACTCCTGATAATCATTCCTGTCACACTGATTTACAATTATTGCATCGGTTTCTATATTCATTTGGGAAGACAGCGTACTGATATCCTTATTTAAGGCTGACACCAGCACCTGCACTTTCATAGGTGATTGTAATACCATTTCATAAACCTCATATCGGCATCCTTTATTATGATGCCCGCAAGATTGCATTTCCTTAAAGAAAGCTGCTCGATTCTATATGCAAGAGATGATCTGTCAATTTTTCCGTATGGGATAACCAGCAGTATTGCATTATCAGCCTGTGCACTATTGGAAATTTGCTCAGATACATCCTTATCTTTTCCTAATTCGAGAGTTGTAAGTCCGCCTGTTTCTTGAGTCAAATACTCCAGATTTTTTTCTAAGTCATTCTGGAATCTTTGCCCTAATTCATCTGTTTCCTGTGTAAAAGAAAACCCCACAAACGGAAGCTGTGTAACACACTTCAAATCTCCCGGCACATAAATCCTGTCATCCAGAATATAAACAAGCGCCATTCCAAGCAACACTAACGCCAACGCAATCACCAACCCGACAAGCACCGCCTGCAATAATCTTGAATCAGTTACCAGTAGCTTGGGCTCGGTTTCCTTGATAATCTCAATATCAATAAACTCTTTTTCCCGCTGCCCCATATCTACCAGGGCTTTATCCGTTGCCTCCAGTATCCGGGCTGTACGCTCCACATCCGAAGTTGTAATAGTAATTGTAAGTAAGCGCACATCGGAAAGTATCTCTGCCAAAGTTGCACTTATAACTTCCTCCGCAGTATAATCATCGGGAAGATAGCTCATAGTCTTATCCAGAATCAAATCTGTGGACATCAGATCATTCCAGGTATATCCGTTATAGTACTGGTACACTTCGCCTGTCTCATCCGGTGCAAAATTCAGATATACTTTTGACTCCGCCCGATACTCTCTGTTATTTTCAAGTACGACATTATGAAACAGATAAATCCCGCCGCCAAGAACGGCCCCTATTACTGCTGCCAGCACAATAATCCAAAACCTGTATATCAAAAAAAGCAACAGCTTCTTTAAGTCCATACCCTCATTTCCATATTTCATTACAACCTAATAACCATGCCTTTCTCTCAGCCTACGAGCTTTAGACCATCTCATAAATCTTACGGCCTTATTCTTTCTGTGCCGTAACCTGATTGCTCTCTACACCTTCAGTACTTTCAGGTTTGAAAAGAATCTTAAGCGTCAGCAGCATCAATTTTAAATCCAGCCATACGGAATAATTTTCTATATAAGTTAAATCCAGTTTTAACTTATCATACGGCGTGGTATTGTATTTTCCATACACCTGTGCATAACCTGCGAGCCCTGCCTTTACTTTCATACGAAAAGCAAATTCCGGCATCTCTTCCATATACTGTTCTATGATCTCCGGACGCTCAGGTCTTGGTCCGATAAATGACATATCGCCTTTCAGAATGTTAAACAATTGAGGAAGCTCGTCTATACGAACCGCCCTGATAAATTTCCCGATAGGTGTAATACGTGAGTCATTCTTTGCCGCAAGTCTTGCCACTCCGTCTTTTTCCGCATCCACTCTCATACTTCGGAATTTTAATATATAGAATTCTTTAGCATCTCTGGTACAGCGAATCTGTTTGTAAAAAACCGGACCGCCGTCATATATTTTTATTGCAATCGCGGTAATCAACATAAAAGGTGAAGCTATTATAAGCAGAATAAGCGCGCACACTATATCAATCAATCTTTTGACAATACGCTGCTCCATTTTCATGGCATATTCCCTTGTCAATAAGATGGGCGTATCAAACAAGTGCAGCTGGTCCGAACCTTTTACCAGAACATCGGAAATCTTTGGCATCATATAAACACGTATGGATCTGCTGTAGTAATACTTTAAAAGTTCATTCCTGTCCTTCGTGGAAATATCCCATAAAAGCACCGCCCCGTAACCGTCCAAAGCTTTTTGCTTAACTGCCTCCAGACCTTCGGAAATATTAATGTATCCTGCAATTATATACTTGTCCTTTCTGGAATTAAACTTGCCCACGATATCATTAATAGGTCTCTCTCCATGAACAAGCAAAAGCTTTCTGGGCGGAAATGCCTTATGGTAAAACATATTGCAGATATATACCCACACCGCCGATAACACAACCTGAATCAGCATAGTTTTTAATATAGGTTTGAAATCTGCAAGCCAGTTGGCCATAGCAGAAAGCTGTAAGTATGAAAATACATTAACCGCTGCCAGTGAAAAAATTTGAGAAAAGTAAACCTCCACAGGTTTCAAATATCCAATTTTCAAACCGCCGTATGTGCTGGAAAAGAAAAAGAGTAAAACAAAATAAAGAAAGAACATCAATATATGACCCCAGCGATAAAAATTCAGGCGGCGGTGCATATGAAGAAACGGATAGTATGCGGTCAACCAGTAGTACGCATATACCCCGGTCTGCAAAACCAATCCGATAGATGAAAGCTGTAATATGATAAGTCTTTTTATAGAATCTATCCGTTTCACTTTGTCACCTCATTTGTGAATTAACACATCTCTATATACGTCTTAATGTCGCACGTACTGCCCACAAACAAAAGCAGAATGCGCTGACCGGTATAGTCAATTCTTCTTCCTTTCTATACAAATTCCAGATTCTTTTCATTGCCTTGAATTTGTTGGAAGAAAGGCTTTTCTTAGGCCTTCTGTAAATTACAAGTGCTTCATTAAGACCATAGGCCACATATCCGGCTCTTAGAATCTTCCACCAGGTTGCAGTATCTTCGCTTTCCACTTCCGGCATCCGAATCTCTTCCTTACTGATCTTACTCATATCAAACATAACGGTTGATGTAAAAATTACAGTTCTGGACAATGCCTTCCTATATGTCAAACGCTCCGGTACAACAACCACTTTTCCAAGTCCGTTTGCATCCTCATCTCCGAACTCATATGCCGTAAATGCGAAAGCGGCCTGCTTGTCCTTAATAAATATAATTTCCTTTTCAAGCTTATCAGGCAGCCATACATCATCAGCATCCAGAAATGCAATATATTTTCCTTTAGCAATTTCAATCCCTGTATTTCTGGCCTTTGCCGCTCCCCCGTTTTCAGTTTTACAAATCAGACTTATATGCTCAGTCGCAGAAAATGCAGCTTCTTCCAAAACCCCTTGCGGAAGTTTCTGCAACGATGCTTCCTGCATAATACCTCGAATAATTTCCGTACTATTATCCGGAGAACAATCATCTATAAGAATCAGCTCCCAGTTTTTATAAGTCTGCTTCCTTACCATCTCTATTGTCTTAGCAATATAAGATGCGGCCTTATATACAGGCACAATAATACTGACCATTTCCCCCATCAGATTTCCTCTTTTATCAGATAAACCGGTCTCTTTTTAACTTCCATATAGGTTTTGGATAAGTATTGCCCGACAATCCCAAGGCAAAACAACTGAACTCCGCCTACAAGTGAAATTATGCAGACTAACGACGGCCAGCCCGAAGTCGGGTCGCCGAATAAAAGCTTACGAATTATCGTCACTATAATCAGCATAAATGCTACAAAGCAAAACAGAACTCCCATAATCGAAGCTATTGCAAGCGGCGCTGTGGAAAATGCGGTAATCCCTTCAATCGAATATAAAAACAACTTCCAGAATGACCACTTCGTCTCGCCTTTATTTCTCTCTACATTCTCAAATTCAAGCCACTTGGTTTCATAACCTACCCATCCGAAAATTCCTTTGGTAAAACGGTTGTATTCAGTCATAGCTAAAATAGCATCTACTACCTGTCTGGTCATTAAACGATAGTCCCTTGCACCGTCAACAATCTCAGTCCGGGAAATCCTGTTCATCAGCCGATAAAAGGTTCTTGCAAAAAAGGAACGTATCATTGGCTCCCCTTTCCTGCTTACCCTTCTTGTCGCAACAGAGTCATAACCCTGCTCTATATAAGAATACATCTCCGGAAGCAGAGACGGCGGGTCCTGTAGATCGGCATCCATCAAAACGACATAATCTCCCTTTGATTTCTGAAGTCCCGCATATATAGCAGCCTCTTTTCCGAAATTTCTGGAAAAAGATACAAGGTGCACTCTTTCATCTTCTGTACGGAGCTTCTTTACCTCTTCCACAGTCTTGTCCTTAGAACCATCATCAATATAAAAGATTTCCAATTCAATCCCTTTTTCATTAAAAAAAGACGCATTTTTTAGCAGTTCATGATAAAAATCCGCAATATTCTCTTCTTCGTTATAGCATGGCACTATGACGCTCAATAAACCCATCTTTTTACCTCATACCAATATAAGAATTTTGACAAATTTAATAAATTAATTCAAAAATTTTCCTCAAAATTTTGCAACACTTATTCATGTTATTTTATCATAAATGTATAAAAAAAGGAAGAGCGATATCTCTCTCCCTTCCTTTTATTAAGCTTTTGTCTTCATCTAAAAGCTGTCAGACATAACCTTCTTCCAGTCTGACATAATCTGCAACCGAAGCAATATATTCACTGTTGGTAGGTCTGCTATGTCCTGCACTGTTACTGTACCCAAAAAGCTTTTCAAACAGCTCGGCATTTCCCCTCTCCCATGAAACTTCTATTGCATTTCGTATTGCCCTTTCTATTTTCTGGTCGGTTGTAATATATTTCTTCGCCAGATCAGGATACAGCAGCTTGGTTACACTGCCTATAAGCTCCATATCCTCTACACACATGCTAACGGCGGTTCTCAGATACTGATAACCTTTCAGATGTGCCGGTATACCCAGTTCCAACATTAAGCCTGAAATCACCCGCTCGGTCTCCGGCTTAGCCAACGTATTAATGTCCATTGTATCATTCCCCTTTACTATATACTTGGAAAAATGATATCATAAAGTGGCGAATATTGTAAACTGTAAGGTATCGCCCGATTACCGTCGTTTAAATTATCACAGGTACTGAGGCTTATTTCTCTCCTCAAGCGCTTCCACAATATTTTTCACTTCCTGCGCCCTGTTCTTGTCACATACAAGCACCGCATCTTCAGTCTCCACCACTATGGTATTTTCAAGTCCTATCGTTGTGACTAATTTACTTTTGGCATAAATTATACAATCATGTGTATCTATATGAATCTGTTCACCATAAGTAATATTCCCGTGATTATCTTTATCGTATAGTGCCTCCAGAGCATCCCAGCTTCCCACATCACTCCAGCCGAAATCGCCTTCAAGCACCAGCACTTTTTCCGCACGTTCCATAATGCCGTAATCTATTGAAATCTTCGGAATCACAGGATATACTTCGGTAATAACATCCTTCTCCCGCTCAGTGTTCATTGCACCGCCTATCTGCTCCAGGCATTTATAAATATCCGGCAGAAGCTGTTCAAAATAACGCATAATTACAGACGCTTTCCAGACAAACATCCCACTGTTCCATAAATATTCTCCGGACAAAATGTACTCTTTGGCTTTCTGCAGGTTTGGCTTTTCCACAAATTGTTTTACGCTGTAATAGCAATCATCCACTCTGGTTTCATTATGGCGGATATAACCGTAACCGGTCGAAGGAAATGTCGGTTGTATACCTATTGTAACAAGCGCCTCCGTCTCCTCTGCCACACGTATGGCATCCTTAATCACCTTTTTATATACATCGGTCTTTTTGATATAGTGGTCCGAAGGCAATATACACATAACCCCGTCACCATACTTCTTCAAAATCTCCATTGCGGCATAGCCTATACACGCAGCGGTATTTCTTGCCGCAGGCTCTGCAAGGATATGATCCGCCTTTACTCTTCCGGAAGTCGCTTCCAGCATCAATCCGGCCTGCGTAACATTTGTTACAACAAAAATATCATCTTTATCTACATTGCCGTCCAGCCTGTCAATTGTTTCATTTACCATCAAATCCTTGCCGGTCAGATTGAGCAGCTGCTTGGGAAGATCCTTTCTACTAAGTGGCCAGAAACGGGTTCCGCCTCCCCCTGCCATAATAACTCCGTATGTTTTCATGTCGAATTGTTCCCTTTCATTTATATTTTCATAACGATAATCCATCTTTTGTTTACTTTTCTAAGATGCTCTCTAAATAAACATTACAATCTGGCGGCATCAACATTCTCCCTAAACCAGTCATATGCCAGTTTGACACCTTCTTCAAGCTCAACTTTATGTGTCCAGCCCAGTCCATGCAGCCTGCTTACATCCGTCAGTTTACGTGGTGTTCCATCCGGCATGGAATCATTCCAGACAATCTCTCCCTGATAACCCACAGTCTCTTTTACCAGCAGCGCCAGTTCACGAATCGTAACTTCTTTACCTGTTCCAATATTCACATGACTTTCCCCGCTGTAATTCTCCAATAAGAACACACAGGCATCCGCCATATCATCCACATATAAAAATTCCCTTAGCGGTTTGCCCGTTCCCCAGAGTTCCACCGTAGTGGCATTATTCATCTTCGCCTCATGAAACTTACGTATCATTGCCGGCATAACGTGAGAACCCTGCAAATCATAATTATCATACGCTCCGTACAGATTTGTAGGCATACAGCTGATAAAATCATCCCCGTACTGCCGTTTAAAAAACTTACACATCTCAAGCCCAGCAATCTTTGCAATTGCATAAGCCTCATTGGTATCCTCAAGCGGACCCGTTAAAAGCGCATCCTCCGGTATGGGCTGCGGAGCCAGTTTGGGATATATACAGGTGCTTCCCAGAAACAATAATTTTTTAACTTTAAAGTCGTGACAACATTTAATTACATTACACTGAATCTGCATATTTTCATAAGCAAATTCCGCCGGAGCCGTATTATTGGCATTGATTCCGCCTACCTTTGCAGCTGCCAGAACAACCACATCCGGTTTCTCCGTTTCAAAAAACTTCCTAACCGCCGCCTGATCGGTTAAGTCCAATTCTTTGTGCGTTTTTCCGATTATATTTTCATATCCTTTTTGTTGCAGATTACGGACAATTGCACTTCCAACCAGTCCCCTATGTCCCGCTACATAAATTTTATCTGTCTTGTTCATATCTGTCATTTCCTTTCACTCATATGAATAAAACCCATCCTCAATACCATGTCCCCGCAGTCCAAGCTTAACTTTTACCGGCGAAGACGGAAAACTCTCATATCCGACCCTGTCACCCTCCGCCGGATAATAAAAAGTAATGCCTTCTATTTCATAACTTAAAGTTTCATAATTATCATAATCTTTCTGGCACAACCAGTAACCATTCACATAGGTTGTCACCAGTTCCCTTCCGAATGCCACCGTCTTATATAGCAAAAAGACACCAACAGCTGCAATACATATCTTCTGCAAAATCTTTTTGGAATCTGCTCTCATAAATTCTGTAAACACATCACCGAGTACAACTGCCGATGTAAGATAAACATACACGCAACCGTAACGAATCAACGGAGATGTAACAATCCAGAATATAAAAGAAAGCGAAACCACTCCTTCTACCAGAAGTTTGTCCGGCATATGGGCGATATTTCGTATAAATCTAATCGCAAATACGATAACAGCGATAAATGCCACCGGAACAAACATCCTATCCATTCCGCCTATCCCTTTATACCATGCCGGCAGCCATTTCCAAACCGGCATATCATATGCAGCCACATCGCTGTATCCTCTTCCCCAGACCTGGATTTCCTTCGCATCATATGCCGCAATTCCTTCAGGAATCTTCCAGTCTACAGAAAAAATGTCTATTCCCGTAAAAGGATAGACCAGCCAGCCTGAAATCACTACATTCCGTATCAAAAAAGGTGCTGCTACCAAGATTCCCAAAAAGAGATAGACTGCAATTTCTTTCCACCTTTTTTCTTTAATCAACATTGCCGCGGGCTTTATCACCAGCAGAATAATCAAGGCCGCAGAGAGTTTGACAGTCATTAAAAATACACCCAGCACACACAACATTGCATATGGGCATACTTCTTTTTCTTCTGCTTCCAGCAAATCCATAAAACTAATAATAATATAGAATGCAGTCAGCACCATAAAATAATCCGATGCCGGCGATATCATCTCATCAAATATATTAAATAAATAATATATCCCCATCACCCTTGCAAAATCGGATGGTTTTATATATTTTCTTCTGACAATATCAAACAATCCGGAACAAACAAAGGCAACAATAAGTGCCAGAAAACCTGCTGCACAATGATATGACTGACCTGTAATAAACGCCATACTGTATAAGGCAGACAGTGCAAAAGAAGCGCTGTTATAAGCCAGCCTGCAATGCAGATTCCCAAGACCTTTTACCACACCATATTCTTCTATCCAGCGTATACTTTGAGCATGGTATAGTCCTGTATCATAATGAATGATTCCTCTGGATGTTCCGTATGCGTATAACAGAAATAAAAAAATTGTAAAAATTATTTTACCGATAGATCCACCTACTATCAGCTGCAGGTCTTCCCATAACTTTTTCCTACAAAAGCAAACAATTATAAGACATATACCAATCAAAATCAGATTCGCCGACAGCCCCACCGGTGCAAATATACTAAAAAACTGCGCGTAAACAGCTGCTCCTGCAAAACCGCAAATCAAATAGCTGCTCCACTTTCTTACCCTGTAAGGGCGCAGATAAGTAATACCTGTTAATATACCATATCCCAATAAGAATGTGGTCACCATCATATATAACCATATAGATATAACAGATATCATTATTTCTCGCTCTTCTTCTGTTTCTTACTTTTATATTCCTTGCAGCTCATTCCCGCAATATCTTTTAAATCCGCATCCATCATCATTGCGACCAGTCCCTTGAAATCAACCTTGCGCTTCCAGCCAAGTTCCTTTTCTGCCTTTTCACAATTTCCCCAAAGGAATTCCACTTCCGCGGGACGATAAAATTCGGGATTGACATCAACTAAAAGTTTTCCGGTTTCTGAATCGTATCCTTTCTCATTTACCCCGGTTCCTTCCCATCTGATTTTGATTCCCAGTTCACCAAAAGCCGCCTCGACAAATTCTCTTACGGTATGTGTTTCATTTGTAGCAAGCACATAATCATCAGGTTTGTTCTGCTGTAGCATAAGCCACATGCCCTGCACGTAATCACCTGCAAATCCCCAGTCACGCTTAGCATTCATATTGCCGAGGGAAAGCTTCTCCTGCTTGCCTGCAATTATATTAGCTATTGCAAGAGTGATCTTTCTTGTAACAAAGTTCTCACCTCTTCTTGGAGACTCATGATTAAACAATATTCCGTTACATGCAAACATATTGTAGGATTCCCTGTAATTTACGGTAATCCAGTATGAGTACAACTTAGCGGCTCCATATGGACTCTTCGGATAAAAAGGCGTTTTTTCATTCTGTGGTGCTGTCTCCGGAATACCACCAAATAACTCTGAGGTTGATGCCTGATAGTATCTACAGTTTCCACCATTTACACGTACTGCCTCCAACAATTTCAAAGTGCTGACACCGGTGGCCTCCGCCGTATACTCCGGTACCTCAAAAGAAACACCGACATGAGACTGGGCCGCAAGATTATAAACCTCTGTCGGACGTATCTCAGCCAACAGCCTCATCAGATTACTGGAGTCCGTAGTATCTGCAAAATGCAAGAAAAATTTTATTTTATTATAATCAGAATGAATGATATGGTCTATTCTCGCCGTATTGGTGATACTATGTCTACGTATCAAACCATGTACCTCATATCCCTTGTCCAACAAAAACTCTGCAAGATATGAACCATCCTGCCCTGTTATTCCTGTAATCAGTGCTACGTTACGCATATTCTTCTCCTTTACACACAGTATTTGTATTACCCTCTACATATTTTATTATAAATTTAATATATCAATTATACATCATTACCAATATAATCCGCAATTGCATCATGCCAATCGGCAAACATAAAATCAGAGGTCAACTTGAACATATAATTTTCCAGAATAGAGTAAGCCGGACGTGCAGCCGGTGCACCGTATTCCTCTGTTGTAATCCCTTCGACCTGAGTTTTTTTACCGGCCAGACGAAAGATTTCTTCTGCAAATTCTGACCAGCTGCAGTCTCCCTCACAGGTTCCATGGAAAAGCCCATAGTTTTCCGTAGGAAGTAAATATGCTATTGCTCTGGCAAGTTCTTTTGTGCTCGTAGGTGATCCTACCTGATCTCTTACTACTCTGACTTTATCTTCTGTCTCGGCTTTATTAAGCATTATCTTAACGAAATTTTTTCCGTCTCCGTACAGCCACGCTGTACGAATAATGAAATATTTATCCGCAAACTCTTTGACAAAATTTTCTCCTGCCAGCTTAGTAACCCCATACATCCCTTGAGGACCCACCGGATCGAATTCGGTATAAGGTCTATTTCCTTTTCCGTCAAATACATAATCCGTAGAAATATGAATCATCTTGGCTCCAAGTTCCGTCGATGCAATACTTAGATTCCTGGGTCCGATGGCATTAATACGATATGCCTTGTCCACTTCGGTCTCACAGGCATCCACTGCCGTATGAGCTGCGCAATTTATAATCGCATAAGGTTTTACTTCTCTTGCAAAAGACATTACCTGGTCCACATCCGTAATATCCAATTCACCCACATCAGTGTTAACAAGCTCATAATTATTATTACCTGCATACAGCTTATTAACAGCACGGCCCAACTGTCCGTTACAGCCTGTAACTATGATTTTTTTCATCGGTTCCTATGCCCTCCGTTTACATTTATTATAATAATACAACCAAAATCCCAATTGTGCAAGGATGCAAACATTTTGTAATATTTCTTTAACAATTTATACATTTTTTATGTCATTTTTAGTGACTTGCTTATCTTCTTATGCTATAATAACACAGTTGGGGTAAGCCTATGAGAAAGAGAGGATTCAAGATGAAAAAATTACAAGTACTTCTCATTATTGCCTTATCCTCTGCTCTTTTATTTGGTTGTGGTAGAAAAGTTACTGAGGTTATGGAACCTGTCGTTGACCAAGTGATTGACGATGAACCGGAAAAGACAGATGATCTGGACTCAGCAGGAGAAGATGTAAACGAAGATATTCCACCGGCAGAGGGCATGGTTCGAAGCCGTGTTACAAATGAATGGGTAACAGAGGATGTAAACAATACCCGCCCTATAACTGTTATGATTCCAAACACCAAAACCGCAGCACAATATGGTATTTCACGTGCTGATATATTGTATGAATGCAATGTTGAGGGTAGTATTACCAGACTTATGGCATTATTTCAAGACTGGCGCGATTTTGACAGACTCGGTAATGTAAGAAGCTGCCGTGACTACTATGTATACTGGTCCTTTGAATGGGATGCTTTCTATATACACTACGGTGGTCCGTTCTATATCGACGAAGTTATCAACCGCAGTGATACGGAAGATATAGACGGTCTTAAAAGTGGTAATTTCTGGCGTGCAAAAGATACCGGAAATTCAACAGATAATGCTTATGTAGATACTAATGGTATCAAGGCCGATATCAACAAACTTGGCTATAGTCTTACATACCGTAACGGTTATGCTGATGAACAGCATTATCAATTTGCACCAAATGGCAGTCCCAACACTTTGGATCAATACAGCAATGCAATTACTGCAAATAAAGTGGACATGTCTCCTACATATCCGGTTACAAAGTGCTATTTCGAATATAATCCGGACACCGGCTTATATGACAGATATCAGACTTTATCCGGAACCTCCGGTGGTCCTCACATAGATAAGGCAAATGGAAAGCAGCTTTCATTCAAAAATATTTTGATTCAAAATACCTATTTTGAAGTACGTGACCAGAAAGGCTACCTTGCTTTCCAATGTGTGGATTCTACCAGGGACGGTTGGTTCTTTACAAATGGCAAAGGAATTCATGTAACCTGGTCTAAAGATTCTGACTATAGTGCAACCAGATATTATGATGATGATGGAAATGAAATTGAATTAAATACCGGTAAGACAATGGTGTGTATCGTAGAGGATGGAGATTCTTTTATTGTGGATGATGAAAAGATCACTTCTGCTACTGCGAAATAAATTTTTACTTGAAGTTAAGATGAGGGTAGGGATATATATCCCCACCCTCATTTATATTTACTCTTGGATAACTGTCTCCAGAAATGCACGTATAGTTCCGTAATATGTATCCGGATCCTTATCTTGTGACTGCGCATGTCCTGCTCCTTCAACTATCAACAACTCCTTGGGGCAGTTGGCTGCATCATATAACTGCTTAGTCATCTCTACGGATATCATAGCATCCGCATCTCCATGTATAAAAAGTGTGGGAGTATCGCTCTTTTTAACAGCATTGATTGCTGACGCATCTTTAAGATTATATCCTCCACGGATACGCAAAACCAAACAGGCAGTATCCACTATCGGAAATGCAGGCAGATAAAACCATTGCTTTATCTTCTCTCCAAACATAGAATATGCATCCGTATATGCACAATCAGAAACTACCGCGCATATATTTGGCGAAATATCTTCTTCACCCGTCATCATAAGCGCTGTGGCAGCACCCATAGACTGTCCATGAATCACAATCCTCGCATCGGAATCCCGTGATAAAATATACGAAATCCAAAGCGCGCAGTCATAGTGATCTGTCCAGCCCATTCCTATAAAATCACCCTCACTCTCTCCCTGACATCTTAAATCAGGAGCAATCACATGATACCCTTCTTCATAGTACCAATGTGCAAACGGATACATTTCTTCTTTCCAGCCTGTATAACCATGCAGCACAAGCGCCCACTTATGATTATTTTCATCCGACAAAAATTCTTCAGCAACAAGAGTATAACCATCTTCGGTTTCTGCAGAAATCTTTCTTCGTTCCACAGTCTCTAACCATTCCTCAGTATCATTTATGGCAAACTGACGGTTTACCTTTATATCTGACGTATGTACCTGTGCTTCATAACTATCATTGGTAATTCTTTCAAATGATTCGAGTTTTTCCATAAATGACGGCACCAATGCCGCACTTACAAGAAAGTTCACTAAAATAAAATACAGCACTATTAATAATGCTGTCACAAAAGACAGGATAATGATAATCCTTCGCTTTTTTCCGGATTTTATGTCATGTACTTTTTCTGACCGCTCTATCATACTCATACTCAACCTCAATCCGTTAGTAATAATCATAAAATATTTCTACATTGGTATTTTACTACAAACAAGTTCTTTTTCCAACTCATATGGTAGATGTAAAATATGGAATTTATAATAATAAAGAGCCTCGAAAAATTATTTTTCCGAGGCTCTTTATTAAGAGGCGCAGACCGGATTTGAACCGGTGAATACTGGTGTTGCAGACCATTGCCTTACCACTTGGCTACTGCGCCTTATACAATTTAAAGAATAGAAAGCACGCTACGCGAACTTTCTATTTCAATGAATTAATTAATGACTCCGACGGGAATCGAACCCGTGTTACCGCCGTGAAAGGGCGATGTCTTA
>JAFLTG010000004.1:0-6555 GCA_022510545.1 Lachnospiraceae bacterium
TCTCCTGGTCACGAATCTCACCGATCATAATGATATCAGGGTCCTGACGCAGGATAGAACGCAGTGCGCTTGCAAATGTCAGGTCTGCCTTGTTATTAGTCTGTACCTGGTTGATACCATCGATATTAGCCTCGACAGGGTCTTCTACCGTTATAATATTAACATCTTCAGTATTTAATTCGCTAAGAGCGGTATACAGTGTGGTAGACTTACCACTACCTGTAGGTCCGGTAACCAAAATGATGCCATGAGGATTCTGAAGTATATGGTCAAACTTCTTAAGATCCCTAGGCTTAAATCCCAGCTGGTCCTTGGAACGGCTTAAAGCATTCTTGGAGGTAAGACGCATAACTATCTTCTCTCCGTATACGGTAGGCAGAATGGAAACACGGATATCAAACTCTTGTCTGTCTACTATCTGAGTAATACGTCCGTCCTGTGGTTTTCTTTTTTCAGCAATATCCATACCGCCTATGATCTTGATACGTGCCGACATAGCCGGAAGAAGTCTGATACTATAGGTCGCTTTTTCATAAAGAGCACCGTCGATACGGTACCTGATACGAACCTGACGCTCCATCGGCTCGATATGGATATCGGATGAACGCTGTCTTACCGCCTGCTCAATCAGGTTCTTGACAAGCTGTACAATCGGGGAGTTATTAACATCCTCACTGTACAGATCTTCCTGCTCTGTAAAAAGGCTTTCTTTTTCTCTGGCATATTCTTCAAGCGCGGAATTAACCTCGGCATTACCGATATATTTATCCATCGCCATCATGATGCTTCTGACAGTTGCAACAACAGGTTCAACCTGTAAATTGGTAACCAACGTAATATCATCTATTGCTGCAAGGTCTGTCGGGTTTGTCATTGCCACACGCAGAACGTTCATGTTATCCTGCGCATATTCAAAAGGAATTACCTTATACTTCTCAAGAATATTGGTCGGAACAAGGGCTATGATATCTTCAGGTATTGATACATTCTGAAGATCTACAATGTCATAACCCAGCTGGCTGCCCAGTGCTTTGGCTATAGCATCCTCAGATGCCATACCCTCATCTACCAGTACCTCACCAAGTTTTCGATTGCCCTTAACTTCCAAGGCCCTCTGCAGCTGTTCTTCCGTTATGACGCCACTGTTAACCAGCAGGTCACCCATTCGTACCTTTTTTCCACCATAAGCCATATGACTCACTCCTATTTTCTAAGTTTTTCAGCCAAGGGATAAATAACATGTGTTATTTATCCCTGATACAAGTTAATCCAGTTCGAATAAGTACGCGCGTAATACACGTAACTTTGCATATACCTTATCCGTTGTATAAACATTTTCAATTGTTGTATTTGTAGTGATCGTACTACGTGCCTCAAGGTATATATCAAGGCCGTTCTCGCACCGTTTCATTACATCCTTAGGTACCAGAATATAGTATATATCACCACTGTTTAGCGGATATGGACCTATAAACTCGTCGGTATCCACTCTGTGTATGAGCTCTGACAACGGGGTAACCGCTATTTCTTCACCATCTACGGTTATGACTTCGCTTCCACCTTCACCATCAATATGGTAGTATGCATGAGCCTCTATCATCCTGCTTCCCTTTACGAAGTTAAGGTCACGAACGGTAAAGTAAACCTTCTCATACGAATCAGTGCTGGTTGCATCTGTAAGTAAAATATCATTTACTTCATCATAATACCTGTACATGGTGGTCAGCTGAGCCGACTCCGGAAGTCCACTTTCAAGTATCGTAATTGAAGGCGGTTTAACACCTGCCTGATAAGATGCAATCATAGTATTGATGAAAAGTTTGGCTTCTTCAAAAGTATATTTCTGGTCATATTGGGCTGAATGTCCCATACCGGTATAGGTAATGTTACCCTTGTTGTATATATAATAGTTATTACGCACATCGTTAGGTGACTGTGAATAAATCGTATTAGTCTTAGCTGCATCACCTGATGTTCTTCCACCAAGACAATACCAAACAACCAGATCGCTTTGTCCGTCGCCGTCATCATCAGCAGTATAGTCGAGCTGATAATACTGGGAATGAGTCGCACCCACTTCAAATTCAGGCTCAATCTTATATGGATATTCAGTAATCTGTCCCTGATTTACCTGAGTTACATGAGCTGCATTTACCTCACCGTTATTCTTAGTATTCATTTCACCTCTATCATTTAACGAATTATTATAATAGCATACGTCAAAACGCTGGCTTGTATATTCGTTACGGAATACCGGATCTACCATCGCACCATAACCGGGCGTATTTGATGTAAATAAATTTGATTTATTAAAATCAAGATACGAATCATTATAATTAGCACCCGATTGATCCCAGCCTCTTTTATCCTTGGCTGTGATTGTGGTATAGGTATATCCCTGCGCTTCCGGAACAGATTCCTTCCTGCCGCTCTTAGGTTTATACGCTACATCCTTCTTGGAGTTTACAAGATCACCCCAACCGCCTTGACCGTCTTTTAAGGCAACACCCCTCTTAACTATAGGTGAACTCAAAACGCCATAACGATCCATTCCTACCAGCGGACGAACATACTTATTAAGAGCTGCCGCAAAACGTGTGTCATTAGTAATACCTATTAAATCACTGGTGGCATTAGTGCTGTCTCTTTGTGTCCATCCCATCTGAGTACCATCAACTATCGGATTATTAAAGAAAGATGTAGTATCATGTGCAAAAAGTACACTCTTTCCACTGTTGATAAATTCCACGATAGCTCCCATGGCTCCGGTATTGGCGTCACCGGTAAAGTCATCGTACATATCCGAGAAACCAAGTATGAGCATGTTAAATTCGTCTAAATAATCACTATTATCTGCAATATATTGTTCATACTCATTAACCGAAATAGTCGTAACATCAAGCTCAAAATCATTTGTTATACCCGGATAGTGAACACCATTATAGTCTCCACCATAAACCAGTATATTGTAGTATGTGCCTTCGGTTTCAATTTCCCAGCTAAGATCAATTATTGCAGTACTATTTCTGGTAATCTGACAGATTTTAAGGATCTCTTTATCCAGTCCGTTAAGCTTCGTGTATCCCTGCTGTGAAGCATAAATATTAGAATTATTAATCTGGCATACTTCAACTTTCCAAGGAAGAAGTCCTTTATAACCGGTAGGAACCTCTCTGGTTATCGTATACGGGATTCCTGCATAAAGCTCATTGGATGAAACTATACCTCCCGTATTCTTATTCAGCATCACGATATCCGTAACTTCTTCGTACTCAGAGAACTTACCGTCAGCATTGACGTCGATATAGAGCTTGCAGTAATATCTCGTATCCATGCTGGCTGCGCCTTCATTCTGAATGGTAAATTCATACTGCAAGGTATATCTGCCCACCACATTAGGGTATATGTAAGTTACATCATTAATATTAGCGTTGGTCCCGGATCCGCTGCCAAGCTCCGAACTCTTGAATCCATTGGTCTTAAAGTTCACAAGACTTGCCTTGGCACGATTCAAATAGAACTTGAAAAGTTCTGAGCCGTTCTCGTCTAAATCACTATATGCAAAGAAGTTCTTATAATCTTTGTCAAGTGCGGTCTGTACGAACTCGTATAAATAACTGCTGTTATCTATATGATTTTCGTCTATATTTCTGACAAGGGCCTTGTTTACATTCGTACCTGCACTTTCACTCGTATCCGGAATCCTATCCACAACCAGAGAACGACAGCGATTGTTCCAGGTAGGCAGATTATCAGCAGTTACTTTAGCAAATATATCCACGTCACCGGTATAGGTTATATAATCGTAACCAAGTACATTACCTGTACAATCCGGAGTGGAATATAAGGTAACCTGATAACCTTCTTTCAGCTGGAAGCTGGATATTCCTTTTGCAGGCGTATTATCTCCCGTGAAAATCTGATGTTTTTTCAAATCTTCTTCGTGATATGTACCAACACCCAGAGTCACACGCCTTCCGGCAAAGGAATCATCCTCAAATACCGTCAAGGGCTGCTCAATAAATTCATCCGAAATAACAATGGGATATGAACCATCCAGGAAAGAAAGCAGAGCTTCTTTCTTTTCTTTGGTAATATCATTACCGCCATATCGAACAAAATTGTAATAATAGGTCCTGCCGTCGCTTTGTCTGTATTCGGAATCAAGCAGACCAATCATAGGCAGATATACGACACGTTTATCACCAATATTACTGTAAATAAGTCCGTCCATATCTGAGTCATTGTATACGGTACTGCCCAGGTACTTGCCATCGCTGCTCTTTCCTGTATCCGTAATCCAGTTACTGATATTAAGGTGCTCCTTGGACGTACCTATATATACAAGGTCATAAATCTCATTTATCTTTTCAATCTTACCAATGAACTCAGCGGTTGTCATGATGGTAGTCTCTACAGTTTCAACACCCGGAGCCCACTTCTGAATCTGAGATTTCGTAAGCTCGGGAGTGGTTGTAAGCGCAGGCTGGATTTCGAGCACTTTTATATTTTTCTTAGTTTCCACATTCCTGCGGTTCTGGTAATTGATAATATGCCTTACCGCCTCTGCCTGCGAAACATTGGTAGACAAAGGTTTGTACTGTGCCGAAGTATCGGACTTACGATATAAATTCTCTAATTCAATTTCATCCAGTACATTCCTGAAGCCTTCTTCAACCTCATCATTGCCTTCCCTATGCATGGTAGGATTGAAGAACAGGCTGTTGATAATGGAATCTTTGCCGTCACCGAGTCTGCAGTAAACCTGCTCAGTTGTAAAGTTCTTATCACCATCTTCTATAGCCTTTAACAAATCAGTCTTGGAAACACCGGTATAATCCTTACTAAGATCCTGCTGGCACAACATAGCCGCAAGTCTGAAAATATCGGTATTTTCAGTATTGGCATCCGGATGACTCTCAATGGCACCGCCTTCAGTAGACTTTCCATACAGAATAGAACCGTCTACAAGAGCAGGAAGCGCATTTGCAGCTACTTTGGTATAAAGCAGATCTACCACTTTGGCATCCAAATCGTTATTACCTGTATTGTAAACTGCTATACTTACTCCGCTGCCTTCACGTTTTGAATTCGGTATCAACCTGCCATCCGATGGAACAACTGTTTCGCCGGAATTATCCGGTTCATCAGTCTTCTCAGTATCATCTTTACCCTCCTGATTGTCAGGGTTGTCGATATCATTACCATCATCGGTATTATCGCCGGTATTATTATTATCATCGGTATTACCCGGTTCTTCGACTGTACCGTTATCATCGGTATTACCTGATTCTTCGGTTGTACTGTTATCATCAGTATTGCCTGATTCTTCGGTTGTGCTGCTATTATCAGCATTATCAGGTTCTTCGGCTGTGATGCTATTGCCGGTATTTTTTGACGCATCGGAGTCCGATTCTGCATCATTTGAAACATAGGTTCTCCATGCAGACATATATATGGACGCCAAAGGAACATCATTGTTGCTTTCAGCATCAGTATCCGGAGTGCTGTCGCCACCATCTTCAACATTTGAATCAGAATCTTCGCTGCCGGTGCTGTTTTCACCATCGGAAACTTCTTCTTCATTTCCATTGCCGCCTTCAGCCGCCTCGTCGCCGCCTACGGTATCATCTTCACCACCGGTAACATCATCTCCACTTCCTGTGTCACCTTCAGAAGCTTCATCCTCACTTCCGCTTCCGGTGCCTTCTCCACCTTCAGGAGCCTCATCTTCATTCCTGTTTCCTTCACCAGTACCTTCGCCTCCACCGGTACCGCCGCTTCCGCTTCCTCCTTCACCGCCACCGGTTCCCGGGTCGGGTTGAGGTTCGGCTTCATCTACCTCAAATGACCTAAGTCCGGAATTCAAATAGAGGAAATCAAAATCAGGAATAGTACCCTGTGCATAGGTCTCGGTTCCCTCTTTATATATTTTATTTAAATCGTCAGGAGTCATAGTAATAACTTTAACATTAAAATTGCCAAAGTTTTCTTTACTCATATTTATTACATACTGCTTAAACCACTCATTACTGTGGAAAATACCTCTAGGGTCACAGTAAAGCACTCTGCCCGGGAAATGATAAGTCTGAGCATAATCTCCGGTATCCTCCTGGAAATTCTGCTGACCCATATAATAACCATCGGTACTATGCATTGTAGCAGGTTTTATGGAACCTTCTCTTACAGTATAATATGTAGTGTTAACACCGGGAGTCATATCCGCTTTTTTGAAATAAACTACCCAATATATTTCATTATCTTTCACATCCCATGAAGGTTTATCCCCTTCGCCGTAATCGGGCTTCTTGTCAGGATCCTTTTCATCATCGGGATCTTCCTCATCCGGATTCTCTGCATCGGGGTCTTCTTCATCCGGATCCTCTTCGTCGGGATCTTCTTCATCCGGATCCTCTTTGTCGGTATTGCCTCCTTTATTATCATCGGAGTCATTATCGCCATCACCTTTATTATCGTCGTCGCCGTCACCTTTGTTATTGCCATCGCCTTCGCCATCACCGTTGCCCTGGTTATTGCCATCGCCTTCGCCATCAC
>JAFLTG010000004.1:6655-63849 GCA_022510545.1 Lachnospiraceae bacterium
CATCGCCTTCGCCATCACCGTTGCCCTGGTTATTGCCATCGCCTTCGCCATCACCCTGATTATTGCCATCGCCATCGCCGTCACCCTGGCTATTGCCATCGCCGTTGCCGCCACCTTGTTCGCCGTCTTCACTCTGATCAGCTCCGGTACTATCACCGGAACCCAGATCAGAACTGGTGTTCAGGTTTGATACATTGACGAATCTAATCCAATTAAACTGTGAAAACGTATTTCCTACCGCTGCACTTGCCTCTACAGTATTATCAGAGCTTTCTCCGTCATTCTCACTGTCAGTTACATCTTCGCTTTCCCCTACGGTTTCCCCGCTATTGCTGCCTTCACCGGTTTCTTCACCATCGCCGGATTCTTCGCTATTGCCGCCATCACCGGGTTCTCCGCCGTCACCGCCATCTCCAGGTTCATTTCCACTATCAGCATCACCATCGGTGGGGCCATTTCCGCTATCGTCATCATCACCGCCGCCTTTTGATGGAAAAGCAGTGTCCTTAATAGCTCCCCATGTATCGACATATTCAAATATGGTACCATTATATTTGTAAATGTATGCACCGTCCGCAATCCAACTTGTATCTTCATTCGCATATATCTGTCTTGAGTAATCTACATCATAATAAACGATATCTCCGGATCTCGTAACATTATTGGTATAATCAAAAATTACGAAATATTCTCCCCTATTATCACGAGCAGGCTCAAAATATCCGGCAGCATCATAACCGCCGCCTTCTACTTCTTCATATCCCGGTTCATAATCTTCCCTAATATCAATTGAATTAACATCCGGAAGGGTAACAGGAACTTCACTCCCCAGGCCCTGCGCAATATAATAATCGCTGAGAGCTTTTGTTTTTCTTACGATAAAATCTCTACGAGCCCCCATAGTGTCAAGACCGCACAGTATATCCTTCCAACTCTTCCATGACTTGGTCTCGGAATCCCATTCGGAAAGTATCGGTTCACTGCCATCAAAAAGATAACCGATTTCCGCAGCATTTATATCCGGTACGATTTCCAATATCGTATACTCTCCGCCTTGTGCCATTCGGTTTCTTAATTTTTCTATGCCCATAAGGGTATCCGCATTCTCCGCTGCCTGTGTCCTGTTAAATACGGAAGTTACAACAACGGCACCGGCGAGCAGCGTTGCCGCTGCCGCCGCCGTTATGCGTTTAGTTTGGCTTGACTTAAAAATTTTCATAAAAACCACTCTCTCAATCATTCTGGTAGGTTATGTTACAATAGGTATAAATACTCGGATTTTGTTTCATATAAACCTTAATAGTTGCGCTCTTTATAGTAATCTTGTCATAAATCTCCCAGCCCTGTCTGCCGAACTGGTCTATTACATTGTACGAGACAGTACCCTTTATTCGTTTACTTCCTTCTTTATTACCATCTACAACCGTATGCGGCACATTTATTTTGGGTTCAATTGTTACACCTGCCGGAGCATCGTAATCAAAGACAACATCGTAATCAAATACATACGGTGTATTATCCCATGCAAGTGAATAATAACCTATAACTTCATAGAAGAAAGTCACGTCCGCATCATTATAGAAGTTAGCCTTACCGCGGGTTGCATTTTCACCATATAAATGCACACCGCTTACAAAGTGAATACGCTCATAGGTCCAAGGAGTATCATCTTCCCTAAACTGGAATTTAATATATACTTTGATATAGAATTCTTCCTCCGGCGGCATATCCTCCATAATAGTGAGGTAATAAGTAATACGCTGACCGCCGTTTAACGGTGACATAACGCCGCCATTCATATTAAGTAAGAAATAAGGTATCAGATAATCCTTGGAGGATATTCTGTTTCCGTGTATATCACATACGTAAATACCGTAATCAACAATCTCACAGAAGTTCTTATTGCCCTGACCTCTATCGGGTAAATCGAAATAGTACCAGTTGTCTCTATGATATCCATTGGGCTGACCATCATCACGTTTACCACGCTCTAACAGAGAGTCGCCGCCAATAAGATAATCAATTGTATCAAATACCTCCTGATTGGTTGTCGGGCTATAAACTCTGAGGGTTATTGAGAATATCTTACCCATATCGGCTTCATTTTCTATAACCTTCAAAGTTAAATCCCTATTATGTTCTGTAAAACTCTCTACCTTGGAAGGGTCGCTTACGCTCCAGGTAAACTGCAGCTCAGCTTTTTCTTCATCAGAAAAATTCGTAGTGAATGCTCTGCCTTGATAATACGGGTTATATGGCTTCATGTCGTAAGGAAGAATCTTACATGAATCCAGCGACTTGTCGGTACCGCCTATAACCTTAACGATTCCAACCGCTTTCTTGGCCGGATTATCCTTGTATTTAGCTGTAATAATAAGATAATTATTAGGTTCCGCTGTACCTACATCCAGCGTAATAAACACTCCGTTTGCATTTAAATTACTATTATGTCCAGAGTCTTCACCTGCAAGTTCCCAGTCGCAGAGACTGTTTACATTCGTGCTTGCACTCACCATAGCATAGAGATTGTACATCTTACCTCTCTCTACAGTTGTAACACGGTCTCTGATGGGCACTGCACCTTCCATACCGGAGCCCGAGATATACAATGCAAGGGTATCATCCGGAGTAGGAATTTCTGTAAATATCTTATCGGGATCGCCGCTTAACATCATACGGTTTCTGAGAGTTATAAGAGGTGTAGTCGCATATGACGCTTTGCCGCTGCCATCCACACAATCCACTCTGATAACTACAGACCTGACTATATCTATCTCGTTTCCGTCTTTGTCGGTATCCTTTATAACATCACTAAGATCCACATTAAAAGCAGTTACATTCTCTGCCAAAAGCTGGTTGGTGTATATTGTAGAGTCTGTAACAAAAGTTCCGGAGCCGTCATCTTTGACTATCCATTCACTATTTGAGATTTTCTTCTTATCTCTGTCCCATACTACATCTCTTTTCTTATAAACAGACAGACCACTGGTCTCGTCTGTCTCTACATGATACATAACCAGAGATTCCGTATCAGCGGAATCGTCCACTACATAATTCACGCCTCCGTTGACGTCAATAACCAGATCTTCAATCTGATTAACCGCAAGTTCGGCTTCACTTTGCACACCGGAATCTGCGCTGCCCTTGGCAAAGCTTCTGCTTCCCGTAAGCATAAAGGCTGCCGCACTTATGATAACAATCGCTAAAATAGTGACTGTTATTAATAATTCAACCAGTGTAAAACCTTTGTTACTTTTCATTTTTTTCCCTCCTAATCCACTCTGGATAAAACATGTTTTCCGGTTGCCGTGTATAAATGTATTTCATATTTTCTGCTATATTCTACCTTGATGTAAACATCTGTATAATTTCCGTCAATAGAATTCAGCCCGTAATCTGACGCTGCATCGCCAATACCCTTCAGCGCCCCGGTTATACGGTTGTATACAAATTTAACCGAGTCAGTGTCATTAATTTCAACCGTTTTGACCTTGGTTGAGCCATTATAAAATTCACAGTTTATATGAACCATCTTCTTACCGATATTAACTTCCTCTGCAAGTTCCCAGTCATCAGGCTGAAAAGCTCCTGTGTTCACATCATGCCCCGGAGCCGTTGCGTTTTTAGGAACATAATATTTTACATAATAACCCTTGTTATTTTTAGCAAGTTCCATATAGCAATCCACAGATGCAGATCTGGTAAGTGCATAGTTCTTGGCCTTATCCATAGAAGAACTTAAGTTATTGGCACATTCTCTGGGATATTGACCTACTATGAGCATATATGAATAGAATATCGCACTGCCGATAACTGCCATTATTGCAATAACTATTACCAACTCAACTAAGCTAAATCCTTTGTTTTCTTTCATCAAAACTGCTCCCTATTGTTATTTCTTAATCCACTGTTCATAAACTATCAAATCTTTAAGCGCAACCGTTTCCGTGGAAGTGCCTCCTGATGATGGCAGACCTGACTGATAGTTAACTCCGTCACGGAATACATCCATCACGTAATACTTAGTGCCTCCGATATCAGTCTGCGCAGAAAGCAGTTTGGAAAAGTCCGTTAAATCCAGCGGGGTTACGGTAATAGGTGCGCTTGCCTTAACCGTAATATTTCCGGCTGCAATAATAAGCCCTTTGAAACTGCTATCCACCTCAACATTGCCGGTGCTTACAATAATGGAAGACTGTGGTGTAGATGCATTTACAACGTAATTCGGCTCTCTTGTTAATATTGCTGTCTTGACGTTACCTGCATCTCCCGTCTCAATCTTTAATGTGTTTGAACCGTTTGCCGTAAGCATATCTTCCAGCTTGGTCTGGTTAACAATATTTTCAAAAGCATTCCTGGTAAGTTCAAGTGCAGTAAGCTGTGATACATTTGAAACAAGTTTAGCACTAAGTGCCTGGAATGCGCTTGTTTTCGTGCCGGAAATCGTCTTGGCCTGACGCTGCTTAATATAATAACTACTGTTACCGCCATCAGGTGCGGATATCACCGAAGTTGCAGAAGCCGCATCATCATAGGCAAGCATATTACCTGACAGATTCAGATAAAGCATTGCTGTAGGGTCAGGCATCTTAATTTCGTTAGCATAAAGCCTTGTATATTTATCAATCTGTTCTGAATTTACATTATAATAATCCTGGAAATACTGATTTGCCTTTTCTTCATCCGCAAATCGTAAATAGCAGTATACAAGCGTACCCGTACTGGTGTGCTTGAAAATAACTTCCGGAACATATGCCTTTGTTACCTGACCTGCAACCGTTTCCTGATTAATATAATTGCTAAGAGGTTTATAGCCGAGTGCAGCAATCTGTCTGCTTCCGTTTATCATCACATAATCATCCGGATTATTAATGAGGGTTTCATATTGTTCCAGTGAAAGCGGGTTTGCACCATAAGCCGTATCACCTACGGAACCGTCATTTTCAATTACGCAGCCAAGTGCTTCTGAGGGTACCAGATAAATAAGCTGATTACTCTTGAGCGAAACCGACTCCGCCATTGCAATATTATTCTTGTTCTGATATGTAGCAGTTCCACCGTCCCCAGTGCTTCCCGGAGTTATATTCCTGGTCTGAACATAAGAGCGTCCGGCTATCGTCATACTTTCAAGCCCTGACAAATCCAGGCTGCTGTCCTGGCCGTTTATTATGATGGCACTGCTAAGAGCCGGATTCGTAGCATCGTACTCAGCATCCGCATCCGAGTCATCTTCTGTGGAGCCTCCCGTACCACCGGCAGCACCGCTTCCACCGGAACCTGCGCTTCCTGAAGTCGAACCATTGGTCATCATACTAAAACCATTATACTCACCGGTAAGGGCCGCTTTACTAGATTTCCCTTCTAAAACAAGATCATCTTTTAAATTAGTAATGCCGCTAAAACTCATATCGGAGGATGAAAGAAGAATATTTTCTCCCCAGAATTCTACATTATTGGTATCCAGAAAGCCTTCGTTAACAGAAACGTTTTCCCGGCTTATAACCAAGGACATATTGTCAACTCCCGTGCCGAGTGCAGATTCAAAATTTACATAACTTTGGCTTAAGAAAGAGGGATTATCATCGGTTCTACCTACTGTCATACGTCCTGCATAAGCATTACCCTGAACAGTTATGCTGCCACCTGCATTAAGATTACCCATTGCCAGAGTCTCATCTGCAATCAGTGAAAATTTCTCAAGTCTCGGAAGCTCCGAAGATTGAGCAAAGCTGACTGTAGGAAGTACCAATTTAATATCAGTGCTGATTATAGAAACATAACCGCTCTTATCTACATATGTAACCTTTAAATCCTTTATTAAAAGGCTTTCGCTTTCCTTTTTAACAAGCATATAGCTTTCGGGAGTCACATTGGATTCCACGATTGCGCCATAGGTTCCAAAATAACCCCTGCTGGCCCTGTTTCCATCATCCCTGTCCTCCACATCAGAGACAGTGCTGTTACCTACTACATCAGGAGATAGCCAGGAACGGAACAGCGTTATGTCATAGCGTCCATCAGGTTCAGAACGCTGCAGTTTGGCTTTAAGTTCATTGATATACTGCCTGTAGAACTCGCTGCTTCGCATAACCGTACTGTCATATACCGCATAGTTCTGCATTACTTCATTATAAGCCTTGGCCATAGCCTCAGAGGCCACTTCCTGAAGTCCCGTATTTATTTCATCCAAAACAGTCTCCGCCGTGTAAAAGGTATCCTTACCCCTTTTATCCATCAGACGCATCTGATATCCAAGGTATGATAAGAACATAAGAACTGCCGCTAAAATCGAAATAAACATAATTATGATGAGTACCATCGCCATAGCGGCACCCTTATTGTCCTTTTTCAATCTTAACAGACTATTTTGTTTTTTGTCCTTACAATCAGCTTTTCTACATTTAATATAATTCCACATATACAACTTCCTCTCACAATCGGTTTACATAACTCCGATTACTCCAACTTGGAGCCTGTCATCCGTACAATCGGACTGGCTGTAGTTCTGTCTGCACCACCATTATAAACCTCTACCGTCATAGTATAAATCCTGTCCTTAACCTCAGACTGCGTACTTCCCGCACCGTCAAGCGGTTTGGGCTCGATTACGGATAATGCTTCCGTATTGGAATAGACTCTGCTGGTGTTGTTGTTATCCTTCAGTTTGGAGAAGTCAACCTGACCTCCTATCCCGGCAAGAGCAGCTGAGTCAATATTTAAGTTGGTATAATAGTTTCCAACGGTGTGATCAGCGTCTATTGCATCATGTATCTCTATCTTGGGCTGATAGTTGTATGGCGTGGGCTCGATTTCCGTAGTAGAGCCGTCCTTAAAAATATCCTGACGAATCACATATACATTAATCGGAAGCTCGGCCTCATTATCAATAATTATCCAATCCTCGTTGGTTTTTAATGTAGTGGGTTCACCGTCTATTGGATAAGTTACGGTTTTGGGAGTCGAGTAACCTTTGTATCTGGGAGCATAGAATAAATACACATTCTTAAGCTCCGGCAGATTGCCATCATCATCTATGCCCTGTGCGGAGTTGTTAAAAATAACGGATTCCTCGGAATACATCTGATAACCTGCAGGCATAACGTTATTGGTACAAAGAACATATTCATAAGTTACTTTAACAATGGTAGCTATATTCAAACCGTTGTTTTCATGATATATCTTAACCTTAATCCTTCTGGTAAGATCCTTGTCAAATTCCTGAGTTCCCCAAGTGCTTCCAATACCTGCCGCAGATTTGTTCGCGCTGAAGTATTCATATATATTATCATCATATCCCTTAACGGTTGAAGCGTTTCTGATACTCTGTACATAAACCGCGCTGTCCGTACTGCCTATTGTATTCATATAAAACAACGCCTGTGAATTTGTATCATAATATCTATCGCTAGTGTTAGCACGCTCCGGGTCAAGTTTCACCAAAACATCGAACTTGCTGACAGATGCTCCTGAATGGTCGTTGTTTATACCCTCTCTGAGAAATTCATAACGCCCTTCTCCAAGAGTGTCAGGTCCGGTAACGGTATAGCTAAACTTAGAAGTATCCTGTAAATCTTCAAGTTTCTCTTTCTCAAATATTTCCATTTCATCCTGGGCAAGGGTAGTTGCCCTCATGTATTGCTTACTCCTGGCATTCATGCGATGAGAGGAAACGAAGCTGTGAAGCATCGGAACAATAACAATCGCAAGTATGATAACCGCTATCAGGACCTCCAACAGAGTAAATCCCTTATTATCTGAAGATTTCATGTGTTTCCTCCTCTCTTACATGAATCGCATTTGAGTTTATTTCTACTCACTAACTTCTTTATATTTATTGCGCGGCTGCATTGCCACCTGCATTCTCTTCACCTTCCGTTGCCTCTCCTTCAGCGCCTTCTTCACCCTCAGGTACGACGTCGGCGCGGGTTCCGTTTATTACCCCGAAGAAGTTGGTGGTTCCGGTAGGTACTCCAAAGATATTGGTCTCTACGTACGGGAATTCGGTACCGGTCAGTGCGTAGAAGTTCATGGCTATTGTACCGGCAAGGTAACCATCATCCGTTGCCGAAAGATTGACCGATGCCACCGATTTTCTGGTGGATATTCCGTATACATAGTTAATTACATTTTTAAGGCCATTATATGTAGTTGTAAAAGTCAGGGTGTTAGTATTGGTAAACAATTGTAAACCATCATCCTGAAGAGTGTAACCGGTCACATTTAAGATTCCGGAATATGGAATCTCGGTTTCCGCTTCCATACCAACGGTAGAGATTGCAACTTCATTATCGTCAATGAGCTCCATATTATATAAGTACATAATGATATCTTCATTTCTGAATCCGGGCGGAAAAGTACTAATGATCGCATCGGAGTCCTGTTTCATTTGCTCGGTTTCGGCAATGTATTCGGCCTGTCTTGCATTCAGCATTTCAAGCTGGTCCAGTCTCTCCCTGATGGTAACATTCTCTGCCTCAACCTGAGTGGTTTTCTCCTGATAGTTTTTATAGACAAACTGCCAGGAAGCGAATGCAAACATTATACCTATTACTATTAATAAAAGCTGTATCTCATTCTTTTTCAAAGCTATGCCCTCCTATACTATTCCGTCTGGGTTGCTGCAGCTGCCTCAGCTGCCGCCTGTGCCGCAGCCTCATTGGCTGCATCTATAGCTGCCTGTGCTTCACTGGCTTTATAAGTAAGCACAACCGTCAGGCTTACCACCGGTTCTTCCTGTATAACCTGACCATCCATTAGGGCACCGCTATCGGTAATACTGGACACTCCAACGGTTTCAATAGTCTCAAATCCACGGAACTGCTGAATAAGCCATGCAGCATCGTCTTTATTTTCAACTGTAAGTGACATAGTCACGCCTTCCAAATCGGCATTAAAAGACTGTACATGCAAAGATGCGGGCATCTTCTGTTCCATCTCTTCTATAAATGCCACAAGCTCTTCGTTAGGAGTCACTGTACTGTTCTGGAAATATGTAAGTTTATTATATGTGTATTGCTGTTGCAAATACTCTTTATATATATTTTCTACAGGTTCAAGTTGCGCTATCCTGGTCTGCATCTGTTTCTGCTCAGTCAGTGCTTCATTGTAGCCGAATATGGATATAGCTGCCATAGCCGCGCCAATCAGAATACCTCCGACGCATACTACGATAGAAATTACCATAACGCTGTTTTTATCAGGAAGCAGCTCCACCTGAGTCTTTTTCTTCTTATCTTCATCTTTCATCAGGCCAAGAGGCGCGATGGAAGCTCCGATACAAGTAAGGTACTCACCAAAGAAAGTTTCCTTGAAGTATTTCTCAAGGTTCATACCACTTACTTTTCTAACTATGGTTATCGGGTGGTCTATCTCCCTGCTTAAGAGTTCATCTATACCCAAGAAGTTGGATCCAACACCGGTTATAAGCACATTATCAATCGGAGAAGAGCCATTCTGTGCCGAATAATAGTCAATAACTCTCGACATACCGGCTATCAGTGGAGCCAGTGCTTCGGTTACATTAATCTGTGCGGTTTCCTCAAGTGATGCCGAAATCGGTCTTGCCCCTTCTTCCCGCACATTCAAATCTATACATTGATATGTTTCGATTGTCTGTAAGGCCTGCCGCATGGTACGGATATTACCCCAGGCCACACTTTCCATAACCGCCTGCAGAGCATCCTCTACACCGTATGAAATATTTCTGGTAAATGCAATCTGTTCATCTTTTATAACCATGATCAAAGTGGAACGCTCGTCTATCTTGGCAACCATATGTGTGCCGACGGCACATTCTGATTTCATAACTCTATACAAACTGGTTCCGGCATAGTCAAAAGCCTCAACTTCAAGCCTCAATGAAGCCGCCAGTTTATAGTAACCTTCCAGGATATTGGTGGGGATTGCAAGAACCATAAGTTTATACTGCTGTCCCTCCGCTTTATTGCCTAAAATATCCATAACACTGTATGCTATCTCGTACTGGCTCAAATCCACCGGGAAATATTCGGAAGCGTTTGCTTTAACCATACTTCCGATACGATTCTCTTTAACAAAAGGAACCACAACCTCACGGGTAGCAATCTTGGTAGATGCAAGTGTAAAAACCACCGATTTGGACTTAATGCCGAATTCACGCAAACCGCTGCGCAGACCTTCCACATAGTGCGAATCCGCATCAATAACACCGTCATTCATAACGCCCTGCAGCGTCGGAACCGTGAATCTCTTATATACCTTGGGGGCCTTGGATTTGTAATCCACCTCGCAGACCCTTGTAAACAAATAACCAATTTCTATACTGAGCACCTTGCCAGCCATGAATTGTGTCCTCCTTAATCTAAATATCTAATCTATAATATAAAAACCTGCATAGAAAATAATCCCAGCAGGTGTATAGTCAAGTTTGATAAAATCTATAAAAATTGGAAATACCAATTTATCATTTGATTCCCCCACAGCATTGCTATGAACATCCCCATAGAAAGGTAAGGTCCCATAGCAAGCACATGACTTTCACCGCTTACTTTCATCCTGATAAGATGAATGATGGCGCCTAAAATGCACCCCAAGAAAAATGACAATACTGTCAGTTTCCATCCCAAAACAAGACCGCAGACCGCCATCAGTTTGACGTCACCGCCGCCTATTGCACGTCCACCGGTCGCATAATAAAGAATAGTCAGAAATACACTGACGGAAAAGAAGCCGATCAGATATGACAGCCAGTTAGAATAGTCTGTTATGAGTCTAACCAGCCCTATCGCCAGTATAAATATATTAATCCCAAGCGGGATCTCATATGTCCTGAAATCAATTACGCTGAGCGTAATAAGAGCTGAGGCAAGTATACAGTAGAGTAGGGATTCTACGGTTACCCCATTGATCAGAACAATGGTAAGCCATACAAGTCCGTTAGCTGCCTCAATCAGTGGGTACTGAACAGAGAGCTTAGTCTTGCATTTACGGCATTTACCTCCAAGGAAGATATAACTGAAAAGGGGTATGAGATCATACCATTTCAGTACATATCCGCAACTCATGCAGTGAGAGCGTGTTTTTACGATATCTTCTTTCTTCGGAATCCGGTAGATGCATACATTCATGAAGCTGCCGAATACTATTCCAAACAGAAATATGGTTATGTAAAGAAGTATTGCCTCACGCATAGTGTTCGTCCTTTTAAACGGTATTAGAGAGTGTACCAAAAGTCGCAAAAACTTTAGGGATAACTCTCTTTAAGCTTATGTCAGTTTCTACCCACCCCCAGTCAACATTGACCGGGAGTAGGGTAATGACTGATGTTTAGTTTGTGGTTTTTACATAGCCTTCTTTAGGGATTAGATGACTATGTACGTTGTGCTTGACGGAAACTATTAGGTGGTTCCGCCGCCGCCACCGCCGCCGCCAGATGTAGGTATAGCACCTGACACATCAATACCTGTACATTTTACAAACCAAATTTTCTCAGTAGCTCCAGTAGCAGGAAGATCATACTTTAACTCAATTGTAATAGCTGTGTTCTTATATGCTGTAGACTGGAATTTTGCAGCAGATATAGATGTGCTGTCCATCATACCTAAGTCTGTTAACTTGGTTGATAAGGTAGAATCAACTGTAATAACTCCGCTATTAGCAGCACTTGTTATTGTGTAAGAAGTTCCTGTTAAATCAGCTTCAGGATCAGATGCCAATACCTGGCAAGCGTTGATAAACTCAACTGCAGTCTGAACGTCTGTTGAAACTCTTGACTTCTCAACATAACGAAGATACTGAGGTGCAAGAACTGCTACCAGGATTACCATGATGGCAATAACGATAATCAGCTCGACAAGTGAAAAACCTTTGTTATTCATTTCCTTTTTCATATTCTCTCTCCTTTTTAATAAATTTAAGCTTTTAGTTGCTTATATCTTAATCACGGCTGCCTCCCTACTTACAGTCGTGGTTAATTCAAGAATTAGCGGCTATTTCTTTTTCATAAAATAACCAGTGTTACTTTATATTGCTGTTTTTGTTTACATTTATATAACATAATAAAATAATATTCTTTATTATATATTTCTTTATTATATATCGGTCCTTTTATGTAGTTTCTTTATCTTATTACAGGTTATCAAGTGCAGAGTACATCGTTACCATCGGTGCCATAACCGAGCCAAGCAGAACTCCGACTATGCCGGCCAGTACGATGATGATCATAGGCTCCATCGCTGCCATTAATGACTGTACAGCCATCTCAACTTCTTCTTCGAAGTAGTCAGCCAGCCTGTCAAGCATTTCCTCGGTGGAACCGGCTTCCTCACCGATACGAAGCATATGATGAACCATAGGCGGGAAAAGTCCGCAGGCCTGTACAGGCTGTGAAAGGGGTGAACCCACCATAATCTGTTGTACCGCGTCTTTTAATGCTTCTTTAAACCAGATATTGGTCATGGTTTCCGACACGATATCCACCGCTTCTATAAGCGGCACACCTGATGAAAGCAGTGTACTTAAGGTTCTGGCCATACTTGCCGCAGCACTCTTTGTAACCAGATTCTGAATGGCAGGAATCTTCAACGCAAGTTTACCGAATAAATGCTTACCTGTATATGTAGTAGAAAATACCTTGATTCCAAAAATAACGCCGGCTATAACAGGAGCGAGTATGAACCAGTATGCCTGTATGAAATCACTCACGGCAACAACCGCCAGCGTGATGCCGGGAAGCTCTGTATCGAGCTGTTCAAACATATCTGTGTATGCAGGGATAACGACCACCAGCATGATAATAACAACAACAACGGCAACAATAGCAACCACAATAGGATAAATCATCGCTTTCTTAACAAGCGCCTGTGTCTTGGATGAACGCTCGAACTGAGTCGCCATACGCTCCATTGAGATTTCCAGACTACCGGAAGCCTCGCCGGCTCTTGCCATCTGTATCAGAAGTTCGGGGAATACATCCATATGCATAGCAAGAGAATCCGCAAAGGTTTCACCCTTTTCTACGTCTGCCCTGACTGACAGCAGGGCTCTTTGCATCCTCTTATTCTCGGTCTGCTCCGCCAACATCTGAAGTGCCTGAATAATCGTAACGCCGGCACGTGTAATACTTGCGAACTGCCTACAGAACACACCCAGATCACGGGGTGTGGGCTTGCCGCCGATCTCAATATTGATATCTTTGCTAAGTACGCTCTGTTCCTTTACTTCAAGAACAGTGAGACCCTGATTTTTTAAATCTCTGCTTACCTGATCTGCGCTTTCTGCCGTCTTAGAGCCTTTCACTTCCTTGCCGCTTTTATCAATAGCGACATATCCCCATTCCGCCATGCAGGGAACCTCCGTTTTTGTTAGTATTTTCGTGTATATCTATAACATCTATAACTATGTAATCTATAATATTATGTTATGCTTTAGCCAATTAAAGTATATTTTATAATCTAAATACTTTATAGGAATTTAATGACAATTTTAGTTTTGTTTATAACATCATAACATTTTATTAAGGTTCATGCAAGTTTTTTTATAGTCAAAATGTAGATATTTTATGCAATTCTGATTAAAAATGTGTTATTTTTGATAAAATTTTACAGGTTGGGGGTGGAAATCCTTTTGACATGTATCAGGACTATATAGATGAAAAAAGGAAATAGCACAGATTAATGCGGAATATAATGCGCGTTATCAGCGTGGATAAATCACAAATATTCTGCAGCTTCCTCCGCCGAAATCTCATATTTCTCAGTCAAGATTGTTTTTATCTCATCGTCCTGACGCCCCATATCACGGAGAATATCTACTGTCACATGAATGCCTTTTATTAATCCTTTTTTCATTGCTTCTTTCTCCCTGATAAGAAGCTGTGGTTCCATAAATTTCATCAATGACTGATACATATTATAATCTCCTATCAATTCTTCTATAATCTGATTATTTGCATTTACACTTACTTCCAAAACCGAATCCACCAATTCCTTGTCTGCCTTACCGGAAAGACGGTTTATATTTTCAAGCAGTTCCATCATATTATGCTTTTCTAATTTATCAGACAGGGCTCTAAGCCAGATGTGTGCTGACTTGTCAAGTTCTTTGGTAACTACTATCTGAGTTGGAAATAAAACATTACCGTCTATATAATATATACCATTGTATGGATTTGATACTATGTAGTGGTGCTTTTCAAAATATCTGAACAATCCATCCGGTTTGGATTCTCTTACAAGCGATATCGTTATATCCTCTGCTTTTATCGAATCTACGGTATTACCATAAGATTTATATAGACTTGCGTAAGCGCCTACTTTATAAAAGGTATCAATATCCATATGATCTTCCGGAGACTTATATTCCAGTATATTGTGTCCTCTGAAAATATGACCTATTTCATTGTCTATCCGTATATCCGTATTTTTCTTAATCACCAGCAGATCGATTTCCAAGGGTTTCGTATTTAGATTGTATTCTTTTTCAAATATCAAATCGGCTCTATTTTGTTTTAATTCCAAGTTCATAGCCGCCATAAACCCAGGATGCCACTGTATGTTTGTATTTTTCATCCAATGCTTCTTAATTTTTATTATAACATATGTTTAACTTTTAATAAAGATTGAAAAGATTACCCTTTCACAAAATAACTATTGCTTATCTGCTTCGCCGCACCGTACAGGCTCAGCTTAACAAGCTGGTTCATTAATTCCGGCAGCGGTATATCATTGTTATATTTAGATAACATCTGTTGTTTAATCACTTCCACAGATTGAGGGGAATAATCGAGAATGCTCATAATTTCTGATTGAGTTTTATTGAATATATTAGATGATTTGGTAGATTTCGGTAAAATAACACTTGGTATGTTTTCCGTAAGAGTTCTTATCATATCCTGTGGCGAAACGGCGATTCCGGCGCCCTGCTGAATAAGGCGGTTGCAACCTTCACTTAAGGCATCCGTTATCCGGCCCGGAAGAGCATAGACTTCTTTGCCCTGTTCCAACGCCATATCCACCGTAATCAGGGTTCCGCTCCTATGCTTGGCCTCAATTACCAGCACGATATCGGACAGTGCGCTGATAATGCGGTTCCTTGGTGGAAAAAGTGTGTTCTTCGGGAGCGTTCCGGGAGGATACTCGGAACAGATGCCGCCTTGACTGCATAAGGTATTGTACAATTCTTTATTTTCATCTGGATAACATATGTCCACTCCGCAGCCCAGCACACCCAATGAATACCCGCCGGAAAACAATGCCTCTTTCTGGCCTATGCCGTCTATTCCACGTGCCATTCCGCTGATAATCTGTACTCCTGCCAGTGCCAGTTCCCTCCCAAAATACTCAGCCATATGTCGTCCGTATTCCGAACAGCTTCTGGCTCCTATTATGGCAGCTGAGGGTTTATCCTGTTCCGGAAGCCTTCCACGATAATAAAGACCATATGGTGCATCCGGTATATTTGCAAGCCTTACTGGGTAATCTGTATGTCCTATGCAGGTAAAATGTATATTCTTTTTCGATAACATCTGATATTCTTTATGTATATCCCGGTTCTGTTTAAACTGCATTATCCGCTCTGCAAGTCCTCTGCTCTTTTGCTGCTCTGTCAGAAAAGTGAGAAGCTCTGGCTCTGATAAATTGTAAATTGTTTCCGGGGAACCTATATTCTTAATCAGATGATTAATCGTTTTGTGACCTACTCCCGCTATATTGCACAGCCAATATGCATATGGCAGGGCGGCGTCATCTATCTGTGGTATTTTGTTTTTCAAATCTTTTTGCTCCTTTAGTAGTCTTTTTGACAATTTTTTAGTTCATATTTTTCATTACTTCCAATATTTGTTGTCTGCTATCCTATAACACAGTGCCTCTGTAATATGCTGTTCCTCAATATTCTCCGAACCTGCCAAATCGGCAATAGTTCGTGCCACCTTGAGAATGCGGTGATAGCTTCTTGCGGTCAGTTTCAACTTTACAAACAGTCTTTCCAGAAGGCTTTCTTCCTTATGTCCCATACGGCAGTATTTTCTGATATCCTTTGCTCCCATATCCGTATTGAAACGAAGCCCGGTTTCGGCAAAGCGTTCCTGTTGAATCTCCCTTGCATTCATAACGCGGGCACGGATTTCTTCGCTGCTTTCCTCTTTTACTCCCGCAGCAAGTTCGGATACCTGAATGGCAGCCGCTTCCACGCAGATGTCGATGCGGTCCATAATCGGTCCGGATATACGTGAAAGATAACGGTGAACTTCATTAGGACTGCATCTGCATTTCTGAACGTCGGGATAATAGCCGCAAGGGCAGGGGTTCATAGCTCCAACCAACATAAAGTCAGCCGGATATATGTAATTTCCGCTGCTTCTGGCAATCTGCACCCGTTTATCCTCCAGCGGCTGTCTGAGGATATCGATGGTTTCCCGTTTAAATTCGGGAAGCTCGTCCAAAAAGAGTACTCCCCTGTGTGCAAGCGTAATCATTCCCGGAGCAGGAATCTTGCCTCCTCCTGCCAGTGCCTGTTTGGTTATTGTGTGATGTGGTGCGACGAACGGACGGGCCCGCATAAGAACTTCTCCTGAAGGAGATGCGCCGGATACGCTGTAGATTGATGAGACTTCCATGCTCTCTTTAAGAGACAATGGCGGTAGAATACCCGGAATTCTTTTGGCAATCATAGTTTTGCCGGAACCGGGAGGACCTATTATGAGTAGATGATGAAAACCTGCTGCCGCTATTTCAGCCGCCCTTTTGACTGCTGACTGCCCGTTTACGTCGGCAAAATCCGCTTCAATGTAGTTTTGCCTTTTATCAAGCAAAGTCTGTGCATCTATACTAAGCGGTGGTATCAGTCGGTTTCGTTCCTCTTTTTCCACGGACAGATAAGCTAAGGCTTCATTTATATCAGTAACACCCGTTATCGAAATATCCTGTACCAGTGCCCCCTCTTTTGCGTTTTCTTTTGGCAGGATGCAGTGTTTAATACCCTGCCGCTTTGCTTCCCTGACTATCGGAAGAACTCCTTTTACAGGCTTGACTTCTCCATTCAGTCCCAGTTCTCCGATGATTATCATATCATCGGTGCTTTCTTCAGGAAAATGTCCCATTGCACCGAGGATTCCGATTGCTACAGGAAGATCAAACAAGGCGCCTTCCTTGCGCATATCCGCAGGAGAAAGGCTGACGTTTATGCACATAGGCGGAAGCGGCATTCCTGCATTTTTAAGAGCTACTTTTACCCGCTCCCTGGCTTCCTTTATTTCATAGCCCAACAGGCCTACCATTTGAAAAGAGGGAAGTCCCTGCGAAACATCCACTTCCACGTTAATAAGACGGGCTTCGATGCCGTGGATAGTTGCTGATGTAATAGATTTGAACAAATTAAATCCTCCTTTAATATTTTATTCTATTTTTATAATCTAAAAAGGTGTAAAGCCTTTGCAATTTAATAAGACTTTACACCTACATGCGCCTGTTTAGTTGTTATTAAAACTCAAGTTCTGAAAAATCAATGCCAAAACTTGTTAATTTTACCTTTGCAACTTTAATTTGATAGTCAAGTTCTTTGTTTTCGCCTGTTTCATGTGCCTTAATCCTCATTAAGTCTACATATCTGTTTATGGCTACTTCTTTTTGTTCTTCTAATGTCATATTATCACTCACCTTCTTTTCACCACCTTCATTTTTAGCATTTTAAGTCTATACCAATTATAAAGGGTTTTTGTTGCAGGTGTAAAGCCTTATTCAATTAAAAAGGTGCCAAGCCTTAATAATTTAATAAGACTTTACACCTTGTTTATGCGTGCCTGTTTAATTTCTTACTCTTCTAATGCTTTTTCAATGCGTTCATTATTTTTTTCAAGATATTCTATGGCTTTTTCAGTGTTACCATTTTTTAATGCTTCAATAATTAAATCATTAATGAATTTATCTTTTCTAAGTCCATCTTTATATTGCATATCAGTGGGCATTTCTACCATCCTTTCACCCCCTTATAGATTTATGAGTCGTGCGTCAAAGGGTTATATCCTCAACATTTACCCCTAATGATGATAATTTAGCAGTTGTTATTTTTATTTGATAATCAAGTTCTGCATTCTCCTGATTACCATTTGATTTTTTAATACGTTGTAAATCCGTATATCTGTCAATCGTTATCGCGATTAACTCTTTATCTGTCATTTCATTCATCCTTTCACACCCCTTTTCCTATAAAGTTTAATATTTAACTTAATTATAAAGGGGGTTTATTGCAGGTGTAAAGCCTTATCAATTAAAAAAGGTGCCAAGCCTTTATAATTTAATAGGACTTTACACCTTGATTTATATGTGCCTGTTTAGTTGTATTACTCTTTTATCATATCTAATTCGGTTAAATTTACGCCCGAAACTTGTAAGAAGATTTTTAATTCAATATATCTCCTTTTCATAGTTTTATAAGCTTTTGAGTCTTTTTCAACCTCTAACATATAGTTTTGGATTCTTGAAAACTCTTCAATGCTGATTTTCAACATTTCCTTGTCAGTCATTTCTTCATTCACCTTCTTTTCACCACCTTCATTCTTAGCATTTTAAGTCTATACTAATTATAAAAGGTTTTTGTTGCAGGTGTAAAGCCTTATTCAATTGTCAAGGTACTAAAATTAAACCAAGCGATTCAATAACAAGTGATATCCAATCCAGTTTTTTAAATTTTTAAATATTAATGGTTTTGAATTTATCGGCGATATGCCGGAAATACAAAGAACTTTGTAATTTTATGCTAATATAATCAGCATTAGAATAATATGATTAAGTTACAGGTTATATAATTATAATCGCAGCACTTGCACTTTAACTTCAAGTGTTAATAATATAACACTATTCAATTTAAAATGCAAGTGCTCCATATTAATCAGTTCACTTAATCAGTTTACCTTATTAAGCATATTTTCCGGGTCAACAGCAAACTGGATTGCCATATCCCTGCTAATCTTTCCTTCATAATAAAGCTGTGCGATACTCTCGTCCATTGTTATCATTCCCATCTTGCGGTTAGTCTGCATAACGGAAACGAGCTGGTGGGATTTACCCTCGCGGATGAGGTTTCGTACGGCATGGTTTGCATGCATAACCTCAAAAGCAGCCACACGTCCTGCACCATCCCTGATGGGAATAAGCTGCTGAGAAATAACCGCCTCCAGAACGTTGGCAAACTGCACGCGAATCTGCTGCTGCTGGTGGGGCGGGAAAACGTCAATAACACGGTCTACGGTACTTGCCGCACCAATGGTATGCAAGGTGGAAAGTACAAGATGTCCGGTTTCAGCAGCCGTTATAGCAATACTGATAGTCTCATAATCACGCATCTCACCAACCAGTATTACATCAGGGTCCTCACGAAGTGCAGCCCTCAGCGCATTGGCATAACTCTCTGTATCCATACCTATTTCACGCTGGTTGACCATTGCTTTTCTATGCTGATGCAGATACTCAATCGGGTCTTCAAGCGTTATTACGTGAGCCGCTCTATTTTCATTGACTTTATTAATAATCGCCGCAAGCGTGGTGGATTTACCACTTCCGGTAGGTCCCGTAACAAGGATAAGTCCTCTTTTTCTATCATATAGCTCTACGACAGAAGTGGGAACTCCAAGAACTTCCGGCGAAGGTATCTCCGTACCCACAAGACGGAATGCCAGTGCCGATGATCCCCTCTGTTGATAGGCATTCACACGATAACGTCCAACATCGCTGATAGAGAAAGACATATCCAACTCTCCACGTTTTTTAAAGGTTGCATACTGCTCCTCAGTCATAATCTGACGAACCAGTGCATCCGTATCCACCGGCCCCAACACGGGGTACTCCATTGTAACAAGTTTACCAAACACACGCATTTTGGGCGGTATGCCTACCGTAATATGTACGTCTGATGCCTTTGCATCATTTGCAACTCTAAGAATTTCCTCTACATTGGGCATAGCTTATATCCTCTTTCTTCCTGTATTCTTTAAACAGCACCGGGAACATATCCCTCAGTTTCACCGTCCTGAGTATCATCTTCGCCGGCCGGCTGCTCCTCCATGCTTGGAGATGCTCCGGTATATGTTTTTTCCTGAGGTTTAATACCGAATTTCTCCATAAGCGCCCTATTCACGATATGGCGGTTATCCATTGTCTTCATTATATCAACAATTTCAAGCTTTCCGTCATATTCTTTACTGTAAAGGTCTATAAGCTTGTTATCCGAATAGGTAAGTATCATAGGTTTTAAAACATTTGCCGGATTTTCCGAAAGTACCAGCCCTTTTTCTCCGGTATTGAGCTCAATGCTGACTCCGGCAAACAGAATCTTGACGGAATCTATCAAAGCTTTTACCACCTTTTCATCAAAGTATTCCGGATGCTGCATCAGATACTTCAATGCGGCAACCTCGGATGCCGGTGGTTTATCAATCTGCATTGCGGTCATGGTGTCAAAAGTCTCCGCAACGGACAATATCCTGGCTCCTATAATCATCTTGGAATTGTCTACATCTTCACCTTTTTCCAGGCTTTCAATATTCTTCTGCGTCTGCATGCAGATACGCTTAATATTGGGTGTTACAGCAAACGTTTGTTCTATTATGTTAAATCCCGCGATTTCCGCAGCTCTGATCTGTCCTTTTTCCAGATCAGTCCAGTTATCACTCATCATTACCTCTTTGGGAGCTGCAAGCTTACCAATATCGTGCACTATGGCTGCAGTAACGGTATCAAGCTGCTCTCCAACAGATATGTTCATCGTATGTGCTATCATCGCACACAGCATAGCGACATTCAAAGAATGTTTATAAGTATAGTCTTCCTTACTGCGCAGATTCTGCATAAAGTATATTTTTCTGTCCAGATGACCGTAATTCTTAATTATATTGGCAGTAATCGACTGCATCTTGGCCTGTCTTTTGGTCTGTAAAATATTATCCAGCTCTTCTTTTATGGCAAATACATATATCGTCTGAAACCGTTCAAAATATATATCATCCTCTGTCATAGGCGGGACGGGTTCTGCCGGTTCAAGCACAAAAATACCAATCAGACCAAAATTTTTAATACTGGTAATGCCCTGATATGTAAGTTTGGAATCCCTCTCATACAGCAAAACTCCGTTTTTGTTATAGACAGGCCGTGCCAGCCTCATTCCCGTCTTTAAGTCATCTGTCTTTACAAAGATCATTTTAATTCATCTCCTTGTATATCTGTCTATTCAAAGCCTTCCCGTAGTTTCTCCAAAGCTTTTTTTTCAATCCTCGAGACATAGCTTCTTGAAATACCCAGATTTTTACCTATTTCACGCTGCGTAACTTCTTTATCGTCACCGAGTCCGTAGCGCAGGGTAAGTATTTCTTTTTCCCGTTCGTCCAGCTTTTCGTTTATAAGACCGGATAAACGTTTTAAATGTTCTTTTACTTCCATCTGCTCTATGACATCAATCTGTTCCTGCTCAATGATATCAAGCAGATTTATTTCATTACCTTCTCTATCTGTTCCTATCGGTTCGTAAAGCGATACCTCTCTGGATTTTTTCTTTTTGGCCCTAAGCAGCATCAAGAGTTCATTATCAATACATCTTGAAGCATATGTGCTAAGCTTGCCTTTTCCCGCATCAAAAGAATCTATGGCTTTAATGAGTCCGATGGTTCCGGTTGAAATCAAATCTTCCATATCCTCATCAACATTCTGATACTTTTTCGCAATATGTGCAACCAGACGAAGGTTATGCTCAACCAATATATCTTTGGCTCTCTGCCTTTGCCTTAAGTCTCCCGCCTTAAGCTGTCGAAGGTATTCGGCTTCTTCTTTAGCTGTAAGCGGCTGCTTAAATGTTTTCAAAAAGAAGCCCCCAAAGTTCATTTACTCTATTCTATGACTTCGGGACAGTTCAAGTGCCTTTCCACACAAAAATAAAGCATGGCTATTTTATTTTGATAAGATTATTATACTAATTTATTGTATAAAATTCAATACAATCTTGTGATTCATTTTTCATTTTCTGCTACAATTTATACTTTGGATTATGGTATATAGTAGTCTTAATTCCATTTATAATTTTATCTTTTAACATCCAATATAAAATTTGACCGCCATAAGATACGTTTTTCTTTACTGCAAATGAAATAATAGCACATTCTTGTATTTTATCCATACTCTTTTCCTAATTTAAATTACATAAAATAAAGCCTTGCAAAAATGTATGCAAGGCTTTATTATCTTCTTAAACAACTTTCTTTCGCTTACGCTAGATGGATTATGGTAAGTTGCCACCTTTGTGAGCCTCCATGTTCACCGCTCTCCATCACGGCTTACATTTCACAGGCGAAAGCATTTGATGAGTCTGCGTCTCAAGAAGTTTCCTTCTGTAATAATATTATGATACATTTCATGAAAAGTCAATCAAATTTAGATTAATTTCCATAGATTTACAACAAATATGAGTCTGCGCATACTTTAAAACAAAAACTGCGCCATAACATAATTACTGATATCTATGCCATATGGCGTAAGGCGTATCGAGTCGTCAACTATGACAAGTCCGTCATTTTGCATTTTTTTTATCACTTCTCCATAAACATCTTCAATAGGTACTCCAAATTTTTCCCTAAAATCATCTTTCTTTACACCTTTTATCAGACGCAGACCAAGGAACATAAACTCTTCCATTTGTTCCTCTTTTGTCAGGCAATGTTTATTTTCCTGTAATAATGTATTGTTTTTATTTGGTAACATATTATTCTCATATGATAACATATCGCTTTTATTAAATAACATCTGATACTTATCTATTTCATACGTATTATTCCAACGCACATCTCCAACCATCGACGCTGCTCCCAGTCCAAAGCCCACATAATCACCTCTTTGCCAGTACACCTTATTGTGTATACACTCATATCCATCTTTGGCATAGTTGGAAATCTCATATCGGTGATAGCCATTCGCAGAGAGTATCTTCTCGGTCATTTCATAGAGAACTCTATCTTCATCTTCCGTCAAAAGTTCAAGTTTATCCCTGTTTTCATAAAACCATGTGCCCTCCTCCAGAATCAGGCTGTATGCCGAAATATGCTCCGGCCCATATTCAAGTATTTTCTCAAGGGTTGCACGATAGGAATCCGTAGTCTGTCCCGGAATCGCCGACATCAGATCAACATTGATATTATTAAAACCAACCTTCCTTGCAAGTTCGTAAGTATCGCAAAATGCCACATAATCATGAATTCTTCCAAGAATCTTAAGTTCTTCATCATCCGCGCTCTGCAGACCAATGCTGAGACGGTTGATGCCGGAACGTAGATATGAAGCCATTTTCTCTTCTGTCACTGTACCAGGATTGACCTCTATGGTGATTTCAGGTTCATTATTAAAATGAAAGCTTTCTTTAAGTTTACATAACACTCTTTCAATTTCACTCGCATCCAGAACGGACGGAGTTCCTCCACCTATAAAAACTGAAATTATGCTATGTGAATCATAAAATCGGGATTGTTGTTCTATTTCAGATACCAGCGCATTAATATAAGAATGTTTCTCATCATCAGACGCCGAATACGACAGAAAATTGCAGTAGAGGCATTTTCTTATGCAGAATGGAATGTGAATGTATATGCTTAAAGGCTTCAGGCTGCTCATGGCTGTGCTCCTCCACTATGTGAATCTATTCTATACTTTGCCTCCACCCTAAGATAAGCAATTATCAACCCAATCACTAACAAAACCACCGCAACTACCATCAACAATGCAACAGGGGAATTCTGCTCGATAAAAAGAAAAGTAATGCCCGTAATTTCGAATAATCCTGCAAACCAAAACCAAATTTTTCCCACCGCATGATTATACGCTGTTACATCCCTCATCTTTGGCGGATTCACTCCCGTAAAGAAACCGACTTCATTCTCTGAACGCCAGCTGCTTATTCCAATCACCAAAAATATAACTGATACAATACTCCAAATTACAAATCCAATTATCATAATCTATACCTCTTTTCCTATTCCTCTATCGTCAAACAAAGCACCCGGACATGAACCTATCTCATATATAATCCCGCCAACTGCATATCTGTATTATAAGTCAACCGATAAACAACACTTACATTCTCATAGCTAACTGTCACCTCACCAACAGCAAAATGCAGCTTTCCCTGTTCCACCTCTGCCACATAAATCGAACCAATGGACTGCCTGTCTCCCCAATCCTTTGAGAGCTGTGTTTTGAATTCCTTCATGGCATCTTCTGTCAGGTATGAAATCATCTCTTCAATGGCATTCGCCTGCAAAGCGTCATAATCCTCCCTATCCAAAAGTTCAATGGTGTCTTTCATTGCCTGTTCCACCTGTGCTTTTTCAAAATATTCACTCTTCTCAATATCCAATCCCTTTGGGATAAACCAATTCACAAGTATCCCGGCAGCCAGTATAGCCAATATCAGCACTACAAATACGATAACTATGATTTTCATAGTCTTTGTACGCGCATATTTCTTCTTTTCCGTTTCGGGCATATTTTCATTAAACCCCTCCGCAATTTCTTTTATGCTTCCCATCCGTGATATAATATCCTCAAGGGATTCTCCCTGTTCCAGACGGAAATTAATATCTGTAAACAGCTGCTTTCTTATCTCTTTTTTCTTTTCCCCGCTGCATTTAATCTTTTGCACAATTCCGTTTATATACTGTTTTGCATTCATTGCTTATCCCCCCATAATCCTTGATATCCCGCCGGAAATTTTCTTCCAGGTTGCCTCGATTTCACATAATGCCTGTTTTCCGGCTTCGGTTATTTCATAGTATTTTCTGGGAACCTGCTTTCCTATCGCTTCGCTCCACTTGCTTACCACCAGTCCGTCATCTTCCAGACGGTAAAGTATGGGATACAAGGTTCCATCCTTTAAGGAAAAGATATCTCCGCTCCTCTCCCTCATCTCTTGAATAATCTGATAGCCGTACTTTGCTTCCGATTTCAGCAGCTCCAAGACAATCATATCCAGAACACCTTTTTTCATCTGCCTTTCATATTTGTCATTCATAAAGCACCCCTATACTTTGTATTGCTAAGTATATTGTAATATACAAGGATTAGAAAGTCAATAAACAATAAAAGGCGGGCTGAGCAAATATTAACTTTTCTTTGCGCCTCTGGCTCCGCCAATAAGCAAAGAAAAATTACTATTTGTTCAGCCCGCCGAATTATCCCGTTAATCATTATCCAGCTTCAGCACACTCATAAACGCACTCTGCGGTATCTCTACATTTCCAATCTGCCGCATCCTCTTCTTACCCTCTTTCTGCTTCTCAAGCAGCTTCTTCTTACGGGTAATATCGCCGCCGTAGCACTTGGCAAGCACATCCTTACGCATTGCCTTAACGGTCTCTCTAGCTATTATCTTACCGCCAACTGCCGCCTGAATCGGGATTTCAAATAAGTGGCGGGGAATCTCCTCCTTAAGCTTTTCGCACATCTTGCGGCCTCTTTCGTATGCGCTGTCGGCATGCACTATGAACGAAAGGGCGTCAACCTCTTCACGGTTAACCAATATATCCAATTTTACCAGTTTGGCTTCTTCATAACCTTTCATCTCATAGTCAAAAGATGCATAGCCTCTTGAACGCGACTTAAGGGCGTCAAAGAAATCATAGATTATCTCATTCAAGGGCAGGTCATATTTTATCAGTGCTCTGGTTGCCTCAATATATTCCGTACTTATATAGCGGCCGCGTCTTTCCTGGCACAGCTGCATTATAGGGCCGATAAACTCTGTCGTTACCATGATCTCCGAGCTTACCACAGGTTCTTCCATGTAGTCAATCTCCGAAAGGTCGGGGAGATTGGAAGGATTAGTGAGCTCGATAACTTCCCCGTTTGTCTTATGCACCTTGTAGATAACTCCGGGTGCGGTTGTTACCAGATCCAGATTATATTCCCTTTCCAGACGTTCCTGTATGATCTCCAGATGTAAAAGCCCCAGAAAACCGCAGCGGAAACCAAAGCCAAGGGCTATTGAGGTCTCCGGCTCATAATTTAAGGAAGCATCGTTTAATTTAAGTTTCTCAAGCGCATCCCGAAGGTCTGGGTATTTGGCGCCATCTGCGGGATACATTCCGCAGTAAACCATGGAATTGACTTTTTTATATCCGGGAAGAGGTGAATCGCAGGGTTTCATAACATCTGTTATTGTATCACCTACCGCGGTATCTTTTACGTTTTTAATGGAAGCGGTCAGATATCCTACCAGACCGGCAGAAAGCTCTTCACAGGGAATAAACTGTCCTGCCCCGAAATATCCGACTTCCACGACTTCTGCTTCCGCCCCTGTTGCCATCATCTTTATATGGGTGCCTTTGCGCACAACACCTTCCATAATGCGGCAAAATACTATGACGCCTTTGTAGGAATCATAGACGGAATCAAAGATAAGCGCCTGCAGAGGGTTGTCCCGGCTGCCGGTGGGCGCAGGGATTTTCTCAACTATTGCCTCCAGCACATCCTCTATTCCTATGCCGTTCTTGGCGGAAATAAGGGGGGCATCCTGTGCCTCTATTCCTATTACATCCTCTATTTCATTTTTTACACGCTCAGGCTCCGCGCTCGGCAGGTCTATCTTGTTTATGACCGGAAACACGTCAAGGTCATGGTCCAGTGCAAGGTAAACGTTGGCAAGGGTCTGCGCCTCTATACCCTGCGCAGCATCCACAACAAGGATTGCCCCGTCACAGGCCGCAAGGCTTCTGCTGACCTCGTAGTTAAAGTCTACGTGTCCGGGGGTATCTATCAGATTAAAAATATATTCCTGTCCGTCTTTTGCCTTATATATGATGCGCACTGTCTGTGCTTTGATGGTAATGCCTCTCTCCCTCTCAAGCTCCATATTATCAAGAACCTGGGCCTGCATCTCACGGCTGGTAAGAAGGCCTGTCTTTTCTATAATACGGTCCGCCAGCGTGGATTTACCATGGTCGATATGCGCAACTATGCAAAAATTCCTGATTCTGCTTTTATCTATGGTTTCCATTTCTATATTTTGCCTTTCTACTTATTCATTTTAATATAATATCAAATTCGTAAGGCAATGTCTATTATTAATAATCCACATCCGGCTCATCTCCTGTAAGAACCAGATGCAGTACATGTGCCAGCGGATCTATGGCATTCATTATTTCCTCCACCGTATTATTCTGCGCGCCCAGCTCTATCAATAGGGATTTGGGACAAAGATGCATATTATAGCGATATGCTTTCAGGTAAATACGTCTTGCAATCCCCGGATAGTATTCATTGCTTGCAGTCTGCATCTGAAATGAAAAAGCCAGATTATCTTCAATGTATGGATTTTCCAGCGATTCTAACGCTCCCCCTTTTGAATTTCTGCTTAGACCGTTAAAAAACATAAACTGAGCCGTGGGTCTGCCCTGCAGATCCATAACAAGTCTTCTGTCCGCCGGCATTTCGTCCCTGTGCAAGTCTATCACTACTTCAATAGTCGGATTATCCGCAAGCAGCTTTTCCAGCTCCGGAAGAGAATTGCTGTAAGCATAGTCCCTTGCCGGAACATCGTAACTGTCCGTATTATGTATGACATTATAACCGTATTTATCGCGAAGCGCCTGTGCCAGCCTTTCACCTGCACCTATAATTGTAGTAGATACATCTCCCGGTACGGAGTCTGCAAAGGCTTCCTGGGAATGAGTATGATAGATCAAAATCTGCGGAGCATCGTTACTTCCTTTCATCCGCATATCTTTATATAGGAGCTTATCCAGACTTAAAAGCTCCTTTCCCGCAGCTGTAGTTGAATCAATTGCATAAAAAGCTTTTACCAGATCGGTATAATCGGTCAAAGTATCCCACTGATAGCGATACAGTGCCTCCTCCACTTCATGAAAAGGCATATCTTTACCCTCTTCAACCTGTCCGTCAATATCATCACCCTCACCTGCCGCTGACTGATTTTCCGCAAGAAGTCCATTTTCGGCAAGCAAGGCTTCCTCCAACCCCTTATCCAAATGTATGGCATCTGCTCCATACTCAAGGGAGTCTTCATCGATTCCCTTTTTATCTTCATCCATACCTTCCAATAAAACAAGTTCGTTGTAATCGCTTTCTTTTAATGCCTTGTCATACTGCTGCACCGGCTGTTCCATAGCAAAAAGAAGAACCGGAAAATTTTCAATCACCATACGGTCCGTCAGGTTGTACTTATAGCCGCCCTGTCTGATCTGTAATACGGATACCCCCGGCATCCAGATATCCATAAAGGACTGCTCGAACCAGTTATGCAGACCATTCACAACAACACTATCTTCCGATTCCGTACTATTAAAAAGCTCCCACAAAAATGACACCACTGTCATAATACATATGAAAATAAGAAGTATCCTCAGTTTTCTTTTCATCTACCCTGCCCCAGGCCTTGCCAAAATCTGCGATGTTTGAGCATAGCTCAAACTCGCGGGTGAAAATTTATTTTCACCCTATTATATGCAGAAGGCAGTGGCGATAATGATACCTTGCTTATGCCAGGGTTAAATCCAATGCCTTATTCAGGGCATCACACAGGATATGACTTATCTGCTGTACCTGAAAATCCACATCCTTGCTTGTCACATACATATTGTTAAGCTCCGAAAGTGAATTGGGATATTCTCCGACGGCATCACCCACTATGGTGGCGGCATCTACAACAGTAGGCACTCCGATTGCCAGAACCGGTACATTCAGACTGTCCTGTGTAAGTGCATTCCTGTGATTGCCGACCCCCGAACCCGGATGTATGCCTGTATTGGTAATCTGGATAGTGCGGTTAAGACGTTTGGTGGATCTTGCTGCAAGCGCATCAATCACTATTACCTGATCAGGGGAGGTCTGTTCGATAACACCCCTTATGATTTCTGCGGATTCCATTCCGGTCTTGGCCATAACTCCGGGAACCAGACTGCTTACCATATGCATTTTGGAACAGTTGTATGCCACTTTTCCGTATTCCATTACAATATGTCTATTTATAAAAAGATTATCCACTACATTGGGTCCCAGCGCATCTGCCGTAACATCACGGTTTCCAAGACCCACGACCAGAATAGACTGTTCCTTGTCAGGATCAGATAAGAGCTTTCTTATTTCTTTGGCCAGAATATCGGAAATTTCCTGATGATAATCGTCTTCAGGCTCAATCATTGCCGGGGCTTCAAGTGTCACATAGGTACCCATAGGTTTTCCCATTGCCTTGGCGCCGTTTTTTGTCTCAATCATTACTGTAGTAATATGAATATCATTTTTTTCATCGAATTCCTCTTCAACCTTTATTCCGTGAACTTCATTTTCTTTTCCGTCAATACTTTCTCTGGCTTCCAATGCCAGGTCAGTTCTGACCTGAAACCAACTCATATCCCTATTCCTCGTTTCTTCCAATGTTTCTCGTTATACTATATGCAGATTATACTTATTTTGTCATGGAGTCATAACTTAAGCCTTGCATTTAGTGCTAGTTTTTACAATAATTTTAAAAATATGTATTGACAGAAATTAATGCTTATTCTACAATAATATACGTGTGTTTCCATTAAAACGACCGTGTCCGGATTTAATGAGACATTTCCATAAAAATTAATGATAATAGGAGGTGTGCATCTTGGCTAATATCAAATCTGCAAAGAAAAGAATTTTAGTTAACAGAACCAAGGCGGAGAGAAATAAAGCTATCAAGTCCGGTGTTAAGACTTCTGTTAAAAAAGTAACAGCTGCTATTGCTGCTAATGACAAAGAAGCTGCAAAGGCTGCATTGCTTGCTGCCACAGCAACTATTGATAAAGCCGCTTCTAAGGGCGTATTCCACAAGAATACAGCTTCCAGAAAAGTTTCACGTCTGGCGCAGGCAGTTAATAAGATGGCTTAATATCGATTAATACTTATATATAATGAGACTTTAAAACAATCCATACCGTCATGTGGGTTGTTTTTTTATTAAATTTATATTTAATAATACTAAAAAAACTATTTATTATGTATTTACAGCACTTTTATAGCATATGCCGTTTGTTTTATAACATACATTATTTATTCTGGAGGCTCTATGGAACTTACTAATATTAAGTATACTGATGAAAAAGAAATAAAAAATAGTAACAGCAACGAAAACAAACGTAAGCAGCTCATAAGCAAGGATACATCCTTGACCTTTCGTGGAATAGCAGCTGTTATGGTAATTATGTCCCACTACGCCGAATGGTACTCATGGTTTGTGCAGACTGAAGGAAACAGAGAAATATTTCGAGTGGCGCTGACCAAGCTTGGAGTGTATGGAGTTGATATATTTTTTCTTTTATCCGGCTATGCCATGGTAAAGTCACTTGGGGACAAAAAGATAAATCTTGATTTTATTTTCAAAAAAATCAGGAATATTTATATTCCATACTTTATAATAACAGGTGCTATCGAGCTTATTTCCGGCGGTTTTACCTCATTTCATGACTTCTGGCGATTTGCAAGCGGTCATGACTATTGGTATATGAATGTACTGTTTGTATTTTACATAGGATTCATGATAATTTATGCACTGCTCAAAAAGACACCGTTACGTATTACAGCTTTCGGCATATTCACTTACATATATTCTTATAACTTATACAAAAACGGAATGCATGAATTCTGGTACGTATCAAACATAACATTTGTTATTGGAATTATAACTGCGGAATTCGAGAAATTTTATAATAATAAAAGGAAAATAGCATGTGCAATTTATTTAATCCTGATTATAATTCTTAGCATTGCTATGTATTTTGTAGTAAAATCAGGGCTTTACGGCCAGGAAACAATCAGCCTTTATACCAAGGAACAGCAGATCTGGCTCAAAATCGGCGCCACTATTATATGGACTCTGCTTATATTGCTGCTTGCCATAAAGTGGCGGATTAAAGAAAAACCGGCGGCATTTCTTGGGAAATATTCGCTATATCTTTATCTTACTCACACATATATATTTATGAGAGTCATAAACAGCCCGGCGCTTGCAGATACTTTATCTAATGCAAATACCGCACTTATGGCTAAATATGCAATAAGCGCGGTATTTACGGTTATCGTTTCCGCTCTGTGCGGTATTATAATTACAAGATTAACAAAGATGATTGACTTTCGTTACCGGCTGTGACCTCCGCCGCCATGGCTTCCGCCACCACTATGACCGCCACCGCCATGGCCTCCGGATCCGCTGCTGGTCTGTATCTTGTGATGTGTTACGGTCTTACGCAGGAAAATATCCTGGCTGTTTGTAAAATTCGCATTTCTACCCTTAACATAGGTAACTGCCGTGGTTGTCTTCTTACCGCTCTTAGAACTCCAGTTGACTGCAATAAATATAACCGCAACAATAACACCTGCTATTATTGGTAGGCCCTGAGGCACATCGGCATGAAAAATCCGGTTTCCCATCATATCATTATAAAAATCATTGACATAAGTTTTGTATGCCAGATAAGGATTTGTTTCCACATATCGATATACCCTGTCCAGGATATGGTCTATATCGGCATCCGAATATTTATCCTTCACAATCCCCGTAGTACAAAACCAGGTATATATCTTACCGTCAGACTCGCGAAACCAGTTATCCACCAGGATTACTCCGTCTCCGTTAGGTTTATCATATCCGAAATTATTATTTTCATAAAACTGCTCTGCATAAACTCTAACAAACTCACTGTAACCGACTGTAGGTTCTATTTCCCTTGCATATTCTTTAAGGGATTGTTTTAAAGTCACAAGCACTATGTCACAATTCGTCTGTTTTTCACGTTTGGCAATCAGTTCCTCAAGTTTCTGTTCTTCTCTATCGCTTAGTACATCTGCATTGTCAAATACCCTCTGAGTAGTAAGACACTCTGTATTTGTTCTATCATAATGAGAAGTTTGAGACGTAAAATACTGTGCGCCTTTTATAAAGATAAAAAATATAAGCAGAGCGCCAAGCACTATATATAACCAATTAAAATATTTAAAATACTCTTTCATCTGTATTATCCTTTCATCCGGAATTCACTATAAATACAACTCTCCCTCATTACAACAGCTCCAATATTGCAATTGCAAGATACATAATTGCGCTGACGGATACCATTGTAGTAAGCCCGTACAGTAATACCTTAGCCTTGGATACGGGTGTCTTTCCGACTACCTTGCCGGTCTGCCCGTTTACATGGAAGCGGTAGGTTTCCCCGCGATAGTCGTACTGATACAGCCACACTGGCATAAGGGCATAGTAAAGACCGCTTCTGTTCAGATTCAGGTTTTTCACTTCGGTTTTCATAGAGCTATAGCCTGAAAGCGACTGCTGCATCAATTCTTCACTGGCGCTTTTCGCCTTCATTCTGGCGCGCTCTTCCAGCTCATCAGCACCCTGATTGAAAACTTCTCCGAAAAAGCCTGACATATATTTAGGATCAAACCCCTCTAACTCCTGATATGTATAGGGTTCCATCAGATCCATCTCGCCATCGTTCATAGCTATCGAGGCATCTACAGGAACCTTGTCAAACTCAGCATCCATCTTTCTTATCACATCAAAGTAGGAAGTTTCGACATATTCCGTATTTCCGCTTATCCATGTACGAACTTTCGTGCCCTGTCCTCTGAAATCATAATGCGCCTGATAATCATACATCCAGAAAGGAACATATATTCCCTGCATATTATTAAGACTTTTCTCAGACAAAAAGGAGGCCGGAGTAAAAGTTCTTTTCTTAAATTCGGTATTAAGTGCTTCAACCGCCATATCCTTATTTATCTTAAAGGGAAGAATCATATTGGGTTTATATCTCTCTTCAACCCTCTCATCAAATACTATGTAGCTGCCACAGTGCACGCATCTGTCGGCAGATGTGTACTGTCCTATCTCAATGGGAGCTCCGCAGTTCCCACACTGAGTCAGGGACCCCTCATTAACCATGTACTGTGCATCTATTCCCTCACAATGGGGACAGTACATAGCTTTTCTGCCCGGCTCATAGACAGCGTTGCCGCCACAGTTTTTACATTTGAAAATCATTCCGGTTTTCTCCTTTTATTGACACAAATTAATTAGTAATATATTATTTATTGTATCAAAAGATAAAGAAAATTGATAGAGGAGAAAACTAATATGACCATCTTCCTGACAGTTCTTTTAACAATTTTCATTGCTGAAATGGGGGACAAGACCCAGCTGTTGCTCGTAGCTATGGCCGGAAAATACAAGATATCCCATATTCTAAGCGGAACCTGGCTTGCCACAATACTTCTGAATATTATGGCTGTCGGGGTCGGTGCTGCTCTAAGCAAATATCTGGATATGAGGATTATAAAGTTTATCGCAGCCATTGCCTTCTTCTGGTTTGCCTATGCCACACTCAAAGGTGAGTCCGAAGACGAAGAGGAAAACACCGCAAAACACAATTTTGGTCCGGTACTGGCAATTTTTATTTCATTCTTCATCGGAGAGCTCGGCGATAAGACACAGTTATCTGCCATTACCCTTGCCGCAAATTATACGCAGAGCAGCTTTGTGAATGCTTTTGCTGTATTCTTAGGCTGTACACTCGGCCTGATTCTGGCAGATCTGATAGGGCTGATTGTGGGGGTAATATTAAAAAGCAAGATGCCGACAGGTATTCTGAACATTCTTTCTTTTGCTATTTTTTCGGTATTTGGAGTTGTAAATATACGTGAGGCAATGCTGTTGATTTTCGGTGCGGGAACTCAGGCTATAGCAGGCTATCTTATAATAACAGTTGTTTTTGCACTGTTATGTCTTGTAACATTTATAAAAAATTTTCGACACCACACATAAATATAAAGGCTTGTACTTTACATCAAAACATAATACAATTAATATTGGATATAATTTTAATACGGAAAAGGAGCTATGATTAATGGGCGGATTTTTTGGTGTTGCATCAAAAGAAGATTGTATATTTGACTTATTCTTCGGAACAGACTATCATTCACATCTTGGTACCAGACGTGCCGGAATGGCTGCTTACAGCAAAGAAGAAGGTTTTGACAGGGCTATTCACAATATTGAAAACGCTCCTTTTAGGACCAAGTTTGACAAAGATGCCAATACAATGCAAGGACATCTGGGAATAGGCTCAATCTCCGATTATGAGCCGCAGCCGCTGATCATCCGGTCACATCACGGTACATATGCAATTACAACGGTCGGTAAGATTAATAACAAGGAAGATATAGAAAAACTGCTTTTTAGGAGTGGACATGCCCATTTTCAGGAAATGAGCGGTGGCGAAATCAATGCAACGGAACTGGTGTCTGCAATAATCAATCAGAAAGAAAACATTATTGAAGGTATTCAATACGCACAGGAGCTTATTGACGGCTCCATGACTATGCTGATTCTGACACCAAAGGGCATTTATGCAGCTAGGGACCGCCTTGGACGCACCCCTGTCGTAATAGGAAAAAAGGAAGATGCTTACTGTATTTCTTTTGAAAGCTTCGCCTATCTGAATCTGGGATATTCGCATGAACGGGAGCTTGGTCCCGGAGAAATTGTAATAGTCACACCCGAGGGCGTGCAGCCACTTGCCGCTCCGGGTAAAGATATGAAAATCTGTACATTCCTATGGGTTTACTACGGTTACCCTTCCTCTTCCTATGAGGGCATGAGTGTAGAACAGATGCGTTATAACTGTGGTTCGATGATGGCAAAACGTGACGATATCAAACCTGATATAGTTGCAGGTGTTCCTGATTCGGGAACTGCCCATGCAATCGGCTATGCCAATGAATCAGGCATTCCATTTTCAAGACCTTTTATCAAATATACACCTACATGGCCGCGTTCTTTTATGCCTACGATACAGAGTCAGCGCAATTTGATTGCCAAGATGAAGCTGCTTCCGGTACATGACCTTATCAAGGACAGGAGCCTGCTATTAATTGACGACTCCATTGTGCGCGGAACACAGCTTAGGGAAACCACTGAGTTTCTGTATCAGAGCGGTGCCAAAGAGGTCCATATCAGGCCTGCCTGTCCTCCGCTTCTGTTTGGCTGTAAGTATTTGAATTTCTCACGTTCCACATCAGAGATGGAACTTATTACCAGACAGGTAATCAAGGAGATGGAGGCAGACAACAAATATCCGAATCTATCGGTTTATGCTGACCCCGAATCCACTGAATACAGCGATATGCTGGAAAAAATAAGAGAGAAGCTTAATTTCACTTCTCTCCGTTACAACCGCCTAGATGATATGATGAATGCCGTCGGCATAGACAAATCCAAGCTTTGTACGTACTGCTGGGATGGCAGGGATTAAAATAAGCGCATCCATTAGGATGCGCTATTTTTAACGGTAAATAATATCCTCACGTCCCGGGCCGTTAGAAATCATTGTAATCGGGTATCCAATCTGTTCTTCAATGAATTCTATGTAATCGCGGCATTTTTCCGGAAGCTCTTCGTATTTTTTAATGCCTCTGATTTCACATTTCCAGCCGGGGAACTTCTTAATAACAGGTTTAGCTTTTTCAAGCTTAGCTGTTACAGGGAAGTCTGTGGTCACTTCGCCATCAATTTCATATCCTACACAGACCGGAATCTCATCGAGATATCCAAGTACGTCAAGTACCGTAAATGCTACATCGGTAGTACCCTGCAGCCTGCAACCGTATTTGGAAGCCACGCAGTCAAACCAACCTACACGCCTCGGACGGCCTGTAGTAGCGCCATATTCGCCACCGTCACCACCGCGGCGTCTGAGTTCTTCCGCCTCATCACCGAATATCTCCGATACAAAGGCACCTGCTCCGACAGCCGAAGAATAGGCTTTACATACCGTAATTATCTGTTTGATTTCATACGGCGGAATACCTGCTCCGATTGCTCCGTATGCGGCAAGGGTATGGGAAGATGTAACCATCGGGTAAATACCGTGGTCGGGATCTTTCAATGTGCCAAGCTGTCCTTCCAAAAGTATGGTCTTGTTATCCTTAATTGCCTTATCCAGATAGGAAGCCACATCGCAGACATAAGGCTCTACCATTTCCCTGTACTGATGCAGGGTGTCGAGCAATTCAGAAGGATTTATAAGCGGTTTATGATAAAGATGCTCTAACAGAACATTTTTAGCCACACAAACTCTCTCAACCTTTTCTTTTAACAGTTCTTCGTCAAAAAGTTCACTTACCTGAAAACCTATTTTGGCATATTTATCTGAATAAAACGGTGCAATTCCCGACTTTGTTGAGCCAAAGGATTTGCCTCCAAGTCTTTCTTCTTCATATTGGTCAAAAAGTATATGGTACGGCATTACAATCTGGCACCTGTCGGAAACCAAAATCTTAGGTTCAGGCACATTTCTATCCGTAATTGACTTGATTTCATTAAAAAGCAATGGGATATTCAGTGCAACACCGTTGCCGATTATGCTTGTAGTATGGTCATAAAACACTCCTGACGGTAATGTATGAAGTGCAAACTTTCCATAGTTATTTACTATTGTATGTCCTGCATTGGCACCGCCCTGGAAACGAATGATTATGTCGGCTTCCTTTGCCAGCATATCAGTTATCTTTCCTTTTCCTTCGTCACCCCAATTGGCGCCTACTATAGCTTTTACCATATTTATACCTCCCGGAACTTTATACTGCTATATATTTTTAATAAATCGAATCAAGAAAAACGTCGCAAATTACACATTGATATCAGCTTTCATACCAAGTATGTCTTTGTTCTCATCAAGAATCGGCTGTATAATTTCTTTTATAAAATTCTCCACCTGTACCGGTGCACAGCCTACATATCTGGCCGGATCCATTGTCTTATTCAGCTCATCAAGGCTCATACCAAAGTCCGGCTCGGCTGCAATCAGCTCAAGCAGATTGTTATCTTTTCCTTCTTTCTTTACATTGGCTCCCGCTATCATCGAAAGTTCGCGTATTTTCTCATGAAGCTGCTGGCGGTCTCCGCCCATTTTTACCGCATCCATCATAATATTCTCGGTTGCCATAAAAGGAAGCTCACTCATAAGATGCTTAGTGATAACCTTATCGTACACCACCAGTCCGTCTACAACGTTCAGGCATAAATCAAGAATACCGTCAATCGCCAGAAAGGCCTCCGGAATTGAAAGCCTTTTGTTAGCGGAATCATCCAGCGTCCTCTCAAACCACTGTGTTGCGGAAGTAATTGCAGGATTGAGCGCATCCACCATAACGAATCTGGACAAAGATGCAATCCTTTCACTCCTCATGGGATTTCTCTTATATGCCATAGCCGAAGAACCTATCTGGCTCTTTTCAAAAGGCTCCTCCACTTCCTTAAGATGCTGAAGCAGTCTTATATCATTGGACATCTTATGTGCCGATGCCGCAATTCCTGCCAAGATATTGCAGACTCTTGTATCCACCTTACGGGAATAGGTCTGACCCGATACCGGATAACATTTATCAAAGCCCATTTTAGCTGCTATCATAGAATCTATTTTATCAACAGCAGCCTGGTCTCCATCAAACAACTCCAGAAAAGAGGCCTGGGTTCCGGTAGTTCCTTTGGAACCCAGGAGCTTCATTGTAGACAATACATAGTTAAGGTCTTCCAGATCCAGACAGAATTCCTGTGCCCACAAAGTCGCCCTTTTCCCGACTGTAGTCGGCTGTGCAGGCTGAAAATGCGTAAATGCCAGTGTTGGAAGTTCCTTATACTCATCCGCAAACTCTGCCAGTCTTGCAATCACATTCACCAGCTTCTTCTTCACCAGTTTAAGCGCCTGAGTCATCACAATAATATCCGTATTATCCCCGACATAGCAGGAAGTAGCACCCAGATGAATGATACCTGCCGCCTTCGGACACTGCTGCCCGTAAGCATACACATGGCTCATAACATCATGACGCACCTCTTTCTCTCTGGCCTTAGCTACATCATAATTTATATTCTCGGCATTCGCCTTTAATTCATCAATCTGTTCTTTAGTAATTACAGGCTGCCCGTTCTGACTAAGCCCAAGCTCCATCTCCGTCTCAGCGAGAGCAATCCAAAGCTTACGCCAGGTTTTGAATTTCATATCAGGTGAGAATATATACTGCATCTCCCTGCTCGCGTATCTTTCCGACAACGGGCTTACATATCTGTCTGTACTCATCTAAAATATCTCCTTAAAATTAAATCTTGATTTAACAATTTAACATCCAGTACTCTGGCACTTACTTATCATACTCCCCGCGAATATCCTCCTTAGGCGGCTCCATGGGGTAATTCTCTGTAAAGCAGCCCTTACAGACTCCAAGATGACCGGCAATCTCGTCAAGACGCTCAATCTTAAGATAGGCCAGTGAATCCGCCCCAATTATCTGCCTTATATCTTCCACACTGCGGTTATTCGCAATGAGCTGCTCTTTCGCAGGAACATCGGTTCCAAAATAGCAGGGAGCTATAAACGGCGGCGAACTTACACGCATATGTACTTCCTTAGCACCTGCTTCACGCAGCATTCTTACAATCCTGTCAGAAGTTGTTCCACGCACTATGGAATCGTCAATCATTATGATTCTTTTGCCACGGACTGCTTCCCTGATTGCATTCAACTTCACCTGTACACCGCTCTCACGATTCTTCTGCTGAGGGCTGATAAAAGTACGTCCCACATAGGCATTCTTTACAAAGGCCTGCCCATAAGGTATATGTGACTCCATGGAATAGCCAAGAGCAGCGCAGTTGCCGGACTCAGGTACGCCCACTACCAAATCTGCCTCCACCGGAGAGTCAATCGCAAGATATTTTCCCGCCAGAATACGGGAGTCATATACACTCACACCATCTATATGACTGTCCGGTCTTGCAAAATAAATATATTCAAATACACATCTTGCATGTTTTTCTTTATCTATACAGAGTTTTTTATTGGACTCTATTCCTTTACCCGGGGAGATTGTAACTATCTCTCCCGGTTCAACATCCCTGACATACTCCGCACCGATTGTATCAAGTGCGCAGGTTTCGGAAGCGAGAATATAGGCATTATCTCTTTTTCCTATGCAAAGCGGTCTGAAACCGAATGGGTCTCTCGCTCCTATAAGTTTACGCGGTGACATTATAATTAATGAATACGCGCCTTTTAATTTCTCCATGGCGCGGCCTACCGCCTCTTCAACGGTAGCACTGTTTAAGCGCTCTCTGGCTATATGATATGCAATGACCTCAGAATCTATGGTAGTCTGAAAGATTGCCCCCGAATATTCCAGTTCATGACGAAGCTCAGGTGCATTTATCAAATTACCGTTATGTGCCATTGCAAGTGTACCTTTTACGTAGTTAAGTACTAAGGGCTGTGCATTTTCCCTTGTGCTGCTGCCGGCCGTCGAATATCTGACATGCCCTACACCGATATCACCTTTTAACCTTTCAAGGGTATCCGGTGTAAAGTTTTCATGTATAAGTCCCATATCCTTGACACTTACGACCTTGCCCTTGGGCCCGTTGGTGTCGCTTACTGCAATACCACAGCTCTCCTGTCCTCTGTGCTGGAGTGCAAAAAGGCCATAATAAATCGTCGATGCCACATCAGCACCGTCAAAATCATATATGCCAAAGACACCGCATTCTTCGCCGAGTTTATCATAATCTGTATCTGTCATATAATCCACCATCTCATCAAATTCGCGATGTTTTTCAACCTATAATCCTAAGCGTTTAAACACCTCATTATAAGCCTCTTCCACGTTGCCCAAATCCCTGCGGAAACGGTCTTTATCCAGTTTTTCGTTGGTATGTACATCCCACAACCTGCAGGTATCAGGGCTGGTTTCGTCAGCCAGAATAATCTGTCCGTGATAACGTCCAAATTCTATCTTAAAATCGATAAGTTTTATGTCTGCCTGTAAAAAGTAATTTTTCAGTACCTCGTTTACCTTGAAGGCATATTTCTTAATAGTCTCTATCTCTTCCCATGTAGCCAGCTTCATAGCTACCGCAAAATAACTATTAATAAGCGGGTCACCTAATTCATCATTCTTATAACTAAACTCAATGGTAGGCTCATCAAAGGGTGTTCCCTCTTCAACTCCAAGCCTCTTAGAAAAGCTGCCTGCCGCAACATTACGGATAATAACCTCAAGAGGCACAATCTCAACCTTCTTAACGGCAGTCTCCCTGTCGCTTAATTCCTCAATGAAATGTGTAGGAACCCCTTCTTTTTCAAGGAGCTTAAACACATGGTTGGTCATCCTGTTATTAATAACACCCTTACCAACTATAGTTCCCTTCTTCTCACCATTAAATGCCGTAGCATCATCCTTATAATCAACTATTAAAACATCAGGGTCCTCAGTCTTGAAAACCTTCTTTGCTTTTCCCTCATATAACTGTTCTAATTTTTGCATATAATATAATCCTCCATTCTTAGGAATTGATCCCGCATTTTATATTTTACATACTTTTCTCATACTTTTCAACCATTTCTATAATTTCACCCGCATACTGAGGGTAATGGTTGACAAGCTCTTTTATTTCCTTCTGGGCACCGCCTGCGGCCACTTCCTTATTATAGTCCATTCTGCGCCTTAAGGACTGTCTCCTGATTATAAGATTATGCCGGATTTCCACCATTTCCTTGTGCTCTAAGATAGCCTCAGTCTGATGCAGCCAGATTGCAGGGTCTTTTATATCGTATTGCTTGAGAATATTGAGAAGCTCCTGCTGATTGTAGTCCAGATCCAGCTCAGCGCGCCGGCATTTCTCCCGTTCTTCTTTTTCTTTATAATAATTATTCCACAGTTTCTCAAGTTCTTCGGCATTTTTGACATCATACTTAAGATAAAGATACTCAAGCAGATTGGTATTATTGACATATCTGATCTTCACCTTATTGTGTAGAATAATCAGCTTATTTATGGCCGATTCCACCCTTTTCAACTCACGCTTGGCATCGCTATGCTTTACATAAATCGCCGTAATTGCAACTGCCGCAAGCGCTGCGGTAACCATATAACCTGCCTTGGTATCCATATCCAGCAAAAACTGCAGCATAAGCAGCATAGAAAAGCACAGAACAAGTGCTGCCACACAGATGACCGCCATACCTTTGGTGTCCACTATTGCTCCAAGCAATTCATTTTTACGGAACATATAGGCATGCTTTTCTCCGTCAAGACGGCTTAAATCCTTTTTTATGAGGTCCTGATATTGTTCCGCCTCCTTAAGCTTGGTACATCCTTCCTCTATCTCATCAAGCATGCGCTCTATCTGATAGAATCGCTCATCGCTCATAAGGCGTTTTCTACCCATATAATCATTACAACTGTTCTGCAAAAGCTCCACTTTTTTGGCAAAGTCCTTAAGTTCCTGTGCTTCATCATCAGGAATCGCCTCTATCTCTTCCATATCTTTTAAGTGTGAGGTCACGTTTTCATACTCAAAGTTAAGGTTTTCCATCTCTTTGGAAGCCTGCGCAATCCTGTCCAGACGACCTTTTACATAGTCATGTCTATACTCTTTGTTATTAAAGTCCCGTTCTATCTCTTCATCATTTTCATCCCATTCTTCATTCTCAAAATCGGGATCTTCAATTGCACTTTTCCATTTACTAAATAATTTCTTTAACCAGTTCATTTACCTTGCCACACTCTCCCTATAATCATCTTTAAGCGCATTTGTAAGTCTCTCTATCTCATCATAATACTGAACATCCCCGGCCGAGGCAGCGCCCTCCTCCTTGCATACACGCAGTGTAAAAAGCATCCTGTTCTCCTGTGTTGCATCAAACTGAGCCGTCGCATCCTCTATCCTGCTCTCAACTTCAAGTGAGTTATCATGATAGAAGGGATGTTTTGCAATATAATCTACATAATCCCTGTCATTATCATGCAGTCTCTTTGCCATCAGAAACTGCATAAGACTATCCGGATTTCCGTTTATCTTATATGCTTCCATAAATTCTTCCTGAGCATTCTCAAACATGAAAAGTCTGGCATGGACAACGCCCATATTGTGATGTAACTTGGCCTGAAGCTCTTTTTCATGTTCGGGAAGCCTTGCAAGCAATGACGAATACTGCTCCAGTGCAAGAATATAGCGTTTATTCCTAAACAAATGATCTGCCCTGGCTTTTTGCTTTTCATACGGACTCAAGCCTGCATTTTCACTGACAATCGATACAGTTTTCGCTATTTCTTCCTCTGAATAAAGCCCGGCATATTCAAGGATGGTTTCCACATAAGCTGCCGGCGTTGCTTTTTCCTTTACCTGTATATGCAACTTGTCCGCAAGCTCACTTAGTGAGCATTGTTCCGAAAGCCATCTTGCCAGTTTGTCATTTACAATATCCCCGTCCAGCATTTCTGCATTTTCCACCAGACAATAGCATAGTTCCTCCAGCGAAAACAGGTTTACATAAGTCTTTTCGAAAAAATATGGTATTTTTGCATAGTTTCCGGTTGATAGTATAATATTTCCCATTTACCCATGCCTTTCTCTTAACATGCAAACTGTTTTCTCCACACCTTGCCGGCGGCGGGAAACAGTTCTCCAAACCCTAAGTCGGTTATCTTTGCCTCTATGCAGTCCACCGAACTCATACTTATCTCCATCTCATATCTGGCAAATGCGCCTTCCCTTACCGGAGCGCCCTCCAGGACAATTTCCTGGATTTCGGCACGTTTGCCTGTAAGCGGTGTAATAAGGAAGGAAATCGAATTTTCCTCACCCCTTAAAAGAAATTCACATTCTTTGTGTACCTCGTACCAGTTTTCTCCCGCATCAAGCAGTGCATAATATGATTCTTTACCACGCCTTAATACAGTCATTCCCACATTGGACTTAAGTTTATCCGCTCCGAGAAAAATATGTTCTTTGCATACATCGGAGGGCTCTAATTTGTCCAACATTGCAAGGCAGGCGCCTTTGCTGAAAAGATTGTTACCCTGAAAAGCCCTTCTGTTTCTGCATAAAAAGCGCAGGGATTCCTTGGCCCAGTCGTTTCTGAATCCGTCACCAAGAAGATAAGCACAGGATACTATCCTTTCATCACACTGTTCCTTAAGTATATCCATAAACTTCTCATCGGCGAGTTTATAAAGGCCTTCCTTTACTTCGTCTTCTTCCTCATCTTTGGGAAGCGGGACTGTATCAAAAATCTGTTCTTCAATCAGAACCACGATTGGAGTCGTCTTTTTGTTGCGCTCCATTCGATAAGTTTTAAGCTGCTTTCCGTCATGTTCACAGGCAAGCACCTGATAATTCCATAGCTCCTCAGGCTGGTGCAGCATATAATAATAAAAGCTCTCGGTATGACTCTGAAAATATATATGTTTAGTTTTGAGATTAAGGTTTGCGGTTGCTTTCGCCAGTATCTCCACCATCCTGTCATCGAGCTTATCCACGGTGAACATAATCGCACCAATATTTTCCGGTGTTGTAATGAAGCTCATAAGCGAGAGACTTCTTTTTATAAAAAGTGCCAGCAGGGCCACCGGGTCAAAGTTTTCCTCTTCTATTGTGACCGTTTCTCCATTTCTTGCAAGTTCCATTAAATCTGTAACCAGAAAAGACTCGTCTTCGTCGGCAGAATTTATTGCATCCTTGCCATAGAGCCACTTGCTGCTGCCTTTTGGTTTACATAATGCCATAGGAATATTATAATGCTTTGTACCCATTACAGTGGCAACGGTCTCAATCTCGGCATTTTCGTCACCATAGACCATGCAGCTTATCTGAGAAAAGCCATTATTCAGATCATAGCCAACAAGAACGCTTCCTTTTTGCAGTTTATCTTCCGTCTTTTTGTCGAAGAACATACTTCATCCCTTCACTTTTGCGATATCTATTGTAACTTAAATACTTTTTGTGCAATAAAATCCTTTTTATAATATTCCTCTAACAATTTATCAACTGTATCATAGTCATGGAGTGTTTTGCCTATCATTATATCATTCAGCATATTGAAGCGGCTACCCTCATATGAAGGGGATACGGGAGCGTCATTGCTAAGATCACTTTTTCTGATGCTTCCGCTAAGTGTTACCTTTTCCTCTCCGTCTTCTTCCTCCGTTATATAATACTGCAGGTTCTCTCCGAAGAAAAGCACGAACTCTTTTACACAGATTCCCGCAAAAATATCCCTCATATTTTCCTTTACATAGTTGCTTCCGGGATTTTCATCCTTCGTTATCATATAATGGACCGCAACGCGGTTTCCGGGTCTTGCACGATACTCCAGAATCGACTTGTCCTGCATTATATCCAGTGCAGGGAGATAACCCTGATATTCTTTAAAGAGTGGAAGCACCATTTGTCTCTCCAGCATCTCGCGCAGAAATTCACGTATTACCGTTTGCATTTCTTCATCAATCTCACTTCGGTTTTCGGAATAATATTTAAGATAAGCCAGCTTACATACAGGCAGCAATTCCGCTCCTTCATGATACATTCTGAAAATCGCTCCGGTCAAAGAAGCATCGGTGATTTTTTCTTTAATAACATAATCATAGCTGTTCTGAGCAAGGAAGGCCACAATTACTTCATCGCTGCCGCCGCTCTTCATATAAGACTTGAAGATATCCATTCCTTCCCCAATGTAGGCGCCGGTATAGAGCATCTGTATGAGTATGCGTTCGCTAAGCTCAAAAGTATCTACTCCAAATTCAACCGCAATCTTCCATATATCTCGCATATCTTTAATATTGCCGTTAAAAAAGCGAACCAGATATTTTAAAATGTATTCGTTGTATTTTCCCTTCTTTACAACATAACTCAGTATGGAAGTCATAAGTGGATCTTCTTCAAATTCATCCTGTTCAAGCAGCCTGCTGCAAAGCTTGGCAAGAGTTTTGGCATCTATTCCATATGGCATTCCAAAACGCACCCAATCTCTGGCTTCCTGATACAGTCCGCGCAGTACCAAAATTCGTACCGCTTCTTTTCTGTCCTTCGGCGCGATATCCTCAGGTCCTATACCCTGCAGGTATTCGTCCAGCTCCCACATACGGTCTTTTTCATAATAAAAGTGCAGCAGCTTAATCCTTAAATCCCGTCGGCTGCTTTCATCTAAAAAGTCCGAATCCGCCAGATATTTGAACTGTTTCAAATTATGTTCATTTACAACGATCTCATTCCCGCTGCCATAGCAGGCATGGACAGCATAACCCGGATGGTTTACGGCAAAGGGCGCCGCAAGCTTCTCAATCCTGTCTGCTGTAAGCAGCTTTTCCATATGGAAAGGAATACTGCAGGAATAGCGGTTATGCTGACTATCTTCAAGGATAATCCTGCATTCTTTATCAAAAACGGGCACCTGCACTTTTTCCGTATTGACCGAATAAGTCAATTCTCTTCCTGCATAGGGATAGACTACAATAATGTTTCTTATTTCACAGTCTTCATTATCATTCTCCATTATAATCTCATTTAAAAATAATATATCTTTCAGGCCGGCAGCCATTTCCTCATCCATCATGTCCTGCGTAATCGTATGACGATAAAGATAAGCAAGATCCTTATTGATTCTGCCTGCTTTTGCCTGCCTTTGCACAAATTTCTCGATTTCCGGCATATAGTTTAGATAAATATCCGGATACTCTTCCTGCCTTTTATGCACATAAGCATATAAATGTGCTATAATCTCATAGCTCAAATCACTCTGGTATGCAAAATACATCAAAACAGCCTGGGGAATAGTCTCCTTACCGTTTAGCGGAACAGACATCATAAAATACTCATATAATCTCGTAATACGCAGATTCTGACTGACTCCTAAGCGGTACCATCTAAGGTAGGACTTGCCGTATTTATTTCCCTTTATCAAAAGAGTACAGATTGCATGAAGGATATCACTCTGAGGACTTTTTTCATAGCAGTTAATCAAGATTCGCAACAAAGTGCCAGAATATCCTTTGGTCTTCTGCGTCAGATATATAAGCTGCAGCAGTACCTCATCTTTCATAACATCATTTTTGACCGCATAAGTCAATATCTGTAACTCAAAGTCATTCAATTTAAGCAACGTGGCCGGATTCATACATAACAGATTCCAAGCCTCCATATAAAGCATCGGACTGTTGCAATTATATTCAAAAAGTTCCTCAAGCAGCGCCCACTTTCTGGCAGGTGTCCTCACACGCTCATCCGATAAAAACAAAAGCAGCCAGGCAATCCGCCAGTTTCCGCGGTTTCTTTCATACCAGTATATGATTTCATCGGTTGCTCCGTCTATGTATTCATCATCATCACTGTAAAGTGTGGATAAATAAAGATAAAAACACCTGTACTCAGGCTTATCCTCTCCCATCACTTCTATGTCATCCCTAATCTGCTCAAGTACCCACTTTGCTTCATTATTACGTTCCTGAGCCATAAGCAGCTGCGCATAAAACAAATCCGTTGCCGGGTCATTCACATCCAGCTCCTTAAGACGGTCTACCAGTTTCTCCGTCTCCTCCATCCAAGCCTTGCCGCCAATCTTTTTCAGCCGGTATGCCTGATAGTATTTCATAAGCTTGACGGTAATCTGTTTTTTCTCAATATAATATTTATGCTTACCCAATGCGCCCAACGGTAAATTGATAACCGTTATCGGAATTTCAATAACCTTTTCAAAACTGCGAAGCCTTATGCAGCCGTAATTGTTTCCTCTGTGAAGCTTGTCCTTCTGTATATAATAATACAGGCGGTATACGTTCCCAAGGAAATCTTCGTCCCTTACGGTTTCATCCTCCACATATATGAAATCGCCATCGGTTTCGATATCCAGCCTGGTGCAGCCCCAGCCGTTTCTGTTGATCGTAAGTGTATAACGCTGTTCTTCTTCCGGGTTATCTATTTCAATACGGTTCTTCTCCGGAATGTACTCTATCGCTTTTTTCTTTCCGGTTTCCAGAAGAAACTCTTCCATATTATGCTCATTGCCATAGACCGCCGAAAGTCCCTTATATATCGTATAGTACTGAGCATCATTCCCCGTTAATAGTTTAATGAAGTCCATACTGTAAAAAAGTCTGACCGCCTCATCCCAGTTAGTCTTGGCCAGATTGATAAAATGAAACAGATTCCTTATTTCTCCAAGGCTTGAATCTATCACATCCTGCACGATGGTAACAGAAAAAGGGAGATAGTATTCTCCCTGATTTGATTCGATATAAAAAGAACCTTTTATGGTATCCTGGACTTGCATATCCGTTGTATCGATACGGTAATATATCTCGTCCTGGATACCCGCAAATTCCGGCGTGAGACATTCCATACGCAAATCAGAGGATATGACTCTGCCTTCGGTCACAAAACCTTCAGGTCCGTATATGGTAAACGAGCCCTCCTGTACGCTGTCGGGGGCCATAGAAATATCGATTCGCGGGCACGAAAAATTAAGGGAGGTATTATCCGCCCTAAAATTGCCTTCTAGTATTTCCTGAATGATCTGTCTCAATTAAGGAACACCACGCTTTGCTTGGAGTTTATATTATAATTATAACATTCAATGGGGGGTTAGGCAATTGTGAAATTGAATTATAAAAAGAGGGCTATCCTTAAGCCATTTATGATTATGTCATTCATAGCTTTGGGACAGCCCTCTTTTTATTCGTTATTTCGTGTAAATATTAACAATTCTGCAAGCAGCATTACTTGAACCAGTCTAATATCGCATTTGCCGCGTTTCCAACTATTTCAAGCGGACTTTTATTAAGGTTACGTGCCACAACACTGAATGTTGCAACCTTGCCGCCGGACAAATCATTTTCACTATCCGTTGTCTTCTTAGGTTTAATGATTACGGAAGCCTTGCCCTTATTCACATTGTTCACATATGTGATATCGCATTTATTGGTAACATCAGGACCAGTCTTTCCGATTGTAACCTTCACGCCTGCAGGCACAACATATGTTCCCGTGTACTCAAACTTGGTCGATTTAGCTGAATCATCATTGTAGAAAGTCACTACTGCCTTGGAAAGGTCTTTATCCGCTTTTACCTTGGCTTTGTTCCAAGCGGTGAAGCTGCAGGTAATTTCCTTGTCTTCACCGGTTTCATAATTCTTACTTTTAGTTTTGGCTTTAATCTTAACAAACACCTCCTTGGATGGTTCTCCGCTAAAACTAATCTTGGTCTTTGCATTGTATGGTCCGTTCTCGCCATTGACACTATAAGTAAGTTCATATTCGGAAGCCTTAACCAATACATCGTCCATAGTCACATAAGCTGTGGTTTTGATGCTTGCATTGTCTTTGAACACCTTGTCGGCAATTACAACTCCTACCTTATCGTTATCCTTATCCAGAGATGCCTTACCAACCTTAAAGGTCTGGTTTGCTACCTTGCCTTTGAAGTTGCCCTTAAAGGCTATGGTAAATTTAGCCTTAGCTCCGCCTTTCTTGTTGCCGCTGTAAGTCAGCTTGTAATCCTTACCATTCTCCAGTTCGCCATCTTTCCATGTTACCGTCAGATCGCTTAAAGTAGTTCCGGTGCTTACATATGGAATCGGGGCAGTGGGTACGCCGCCAATGACTACTTCTTTATCTGTCGCAGCGTCTGCCTTACCCGTGATGGTTCTGGGTTGAATCTTGACCGACTTGCTAACTGAGCATCCGCTGTATTCGCCAATACCGACTACCACAAACTTCACCGTTCCGGCATCCGTAACTTCATCGGGAAGGGTTATTACATAATCATCAGAAGTAATATTACCGCTTCCTGAAGGAGCTACCTTAATGCAGTCTATAATACTCTGTCTGAGATTATCACCCGTATAAATCAGGTTTTTAACATTGTCTTTATTAAGAGTGACTTTAAACTTCTTAATTTTTTGTTTTAACTCTGTCTTGGAGAAAACAAGTACATTAATGGAGCGTTCTCCCTCAAAGTTGCCCTTACCCTTGATAACCAAGGTATCATTGGATGAATATGTCTTTGTTTTAGCAGTAACATAATCATAATCTTTAGAAGAGAGTTTCACACCATTGTAGCACACAACAGGTGTTGATGCTTTCTTGCCTGTTTCTATCATTATGTCAGCAGCTGCAATCGAGCCATCATCTGCCGTTGCTGCATTAGATATATCCTTAGGCTTGATTGTAAAGTATACAAGTTCTTTACCCGAAACAATTCCCTTGCCGGATATTGTGACTGTCGGCTTTTTCTTTTCATTGATATTCTTATATCCATCACCGGATTTCACAATGGAAGCGGCAGTATTGTTGCTGTACTTAACCGTATAGTCAACACCTTCAACAAGTTCTTCTCCGTCATAGCCGTATACGGTCACCTCAGGTTTGATAGGGCTGCCGGTGTATGTGTATTCATCTTCATCAAGTTCAACGGTCCAGCTGCCGCCTGAGCCTGATGAGCTGCCCTCAACTGTATACTTAAACGTTACAACCTTACTGTAATCACCAGCCGCATTCTGTGCAACTGCTTTAATAGTTGTGGTTTTGCTGATTTTAATACTTGAACCTGATGTATATTCTTTTCTTCTGCTGCCGTCAACGCTTGGATCCGTACCGTCTGTCGTATAATAGAGCTTATCATTGTTATCATTCCAGCTAAGAGTAACTTGTGTTCCTTTTTCTACAGGTGTGTCCCTGGGAACAGGATCAGCCGTAATCTCGGCATCATACGGTACGTATGGCACCTCATCATTTAAAACCACATCTTTTACAATAACATACAGTACATAATAGTCATTTACCGGAGCGGTAATCTTATGAGTACCTGCCGCAACATCAGTAAATACATATTCTTTAGGTGTTTCTGTCAAATCTCTCTTAGTTCCATCTAAATCTATCACTCTACCCTGACCCATTTGATTCCCGGCAATATAAGCCGCTATGGTAACCGTTGCGGTACCGGTAGTGGTAAATGAAAGATATCTGTTACTCTTATCTTTATTGGTTTCACCGTTGAATTTCATACGCCAGGTATACTGGTCATAGCTATATTGCGAGCTGCTGCTTTCAGGTGGTACGGCAGTTATTTCCTTATTATTGCTGTCCTTTGTCTGGAAAGTCGTACCCTTTCCCAGAGCAAAGTAGTCGTTCGTACCGAATTTAGTTTCTGAGCTGAAATTCTGATTACCTGTATAGTTTTTTTCCTGAGCTATATGTTGAACATTAAATTCATTTGTAGTTATTGTTACATTTGAAGGATCATTGGCAATATATTCAAATGTAGCAACAGAACTCGGGTTATATCCTGATTTGACAGCATATGCCTTTATCGTTGTCCTCCTGTTAATGACGATTGCGCCGTCATAATAGAGATATGCATTGTCGCCTGTCTTAGGATCGGAACCGTCCGTTGTATAATAAATATCCGCACCTGCCGTATCGGATTCCAATGTAATCCCGGTTCCCTTCTCTACGACACCGGCGCCCGGTGTTGCATAAGGAGTATCTGCATCAGGCAGTTCGTCGTCATCATCATCAACGATATCATCATCGCCGCCGCCTGAAGGCGGATCTTCATCCTCTCCAAGATATAAGGCAGTAAGTACCATATCGCCGCTTACAACATTATTGAAGTTCCATTTAGCGTTACCTTTATACCAGCCGTCAAAACTCTTATTTGGATCAGGAGAGCTGGGTTCAGCCGGTTCTGCTACTTTCTCTCCACTCTGAACTTTTTCTGTCCATGTAGCACTACCGTTATTTGGGTTAAAAGTTACCGTATATTCGATATTTACAGACACACCGTTAAGACCGCCGACTGATTCCAGTTTGGAGGTATAATTGAGGCAGGCATTTTTCAACTTCATATCAACCGCATAAGATTCATCGTCTGTTGAATTATTAAATGTCCACTTAAAGTCACCTCCGTTTACACGGCCTGCGCCCTTTGTAACAACAGCAGGAACGTTTTGTGCCGGATCAGGTGTGTATTTGTAAAAATCACTTGCGGTATCAAAATTGCTGTATGTATGACTACCCTGCTTAGACTTAACCGAACTCGGCACTGTCTCGTTCCTTGAGGATGCAACATACGCATCAAAATCTTTAGATTCATCATAGGGAGTTTCAGTCTTATCCGCTGAATATGGGATAAATCTTTTTTCTCCAACCATTATATTGCCATATGCCTTGATTATACTTCCGTCTTCACTTGAAAATGTTCCGTTAGCATTAACATTCTGCTGCTTTGCCTCATCCCACAGATCGGAACCCTGCATGGAAATAAGCATCGGATATTTACAATTCCTGAAATAGTTATTTTCAACAAAGATGGATGCGCCGCCTTTTGCGCCACCCACACCGTACTTGGCATTGCCATCATAGTAGTTATTATATACGTGTGTTGTAAAGAACCTTATTCTGGGATGACGGGAATCGGAATGGTCAAACCAGTTGTGATGATAAGTCACATACAGTTCGTTGGTTCCTTCTGACAAACCAAGAAGGCTGCTCTTACCTGAATCCCAGAAATGATTATAGGACATGGTTACATAGTTGGATTTCTTACAATCCAAGGCACCATCACCTTTAATCTGGTCAGCATCCGAACCTGCATTACCGTAGAAAAGATCACAGTTGTGCACCCATATATGGTCATTACCCTGCTGAAGGCCGATATTATCTTTTTCACCATTGCTGCTGCGGTTCATAAAGCCAAGGTTACGGATTTCCACGTTGGAGGCATTCTTTACACGAACACCCCAGCCGTTGGCTGTTGCATCCTCACCGACACCTTCAACTGTGATACCGGCTTTTCCGCTATTTCCGCTGTTACTATTTTCAATTACTATATCATCTTTATCAAGATAGGCTGCATTGGTTACATTACCGATGATACGGATATCCAGAGGTCTGGTCTCTTCACCTTTCTTATAACCGTCCAGAATGCCCTGAATACCGGTACATGTAGTAGTTGCACCCTTGCTTGATGTTACCACGTCCAAAGTAACGGTATCTTTTGTATTTTCTGTTATGTAAACCACATTCGCATTGGCTTTTAATGAACCGTTCTCCTCATATGCACCGGATGAAGTTCCTTTCACCCATGCATAACCTGAACGGTCATGCTTTATTACGGTTACGTTGACTTCCTTTTCAGCTATAGATTCATATTCCCCATCGTCATCAACATTAACCGCCATAATCTTCAGAGTCCATTTACCCGGAGTAAGTCCCAGGGCATCTACCACATAATAGTCCTGATATTTTCTGATAAGCATATTATCAACTCTCTGACTTTCCGTACCGTCAGATTTAGATACAAATGCCATATATCCGCTAAAGGCTGTGCCACCGTTGTCAAAAGGATACCATTTTGCATAAGCGCCTTCATTATAGCCGGAGTAATCAAATACATCAATTTTTCCCGCTTCTATAACAGTCGGTTCCGCAACAATGATATACGGGCTGAAGCTTGCTGCTTCGATCCAGAAACCGTCAGCTTCCTTATCGTCCGCACTAACCTCTATCTTGTCTGTATTATGCAGAACTATAATATTGTTCATACGCCTTACCGTATCAGGATAAGCCAGCTTGAGCCTGAGCGGACTTCCACCTAACTGAAGCTGCTGGTCTTCCTTGCCGGCATCCTTATTTATAAGGCTAAAGTCATAGTAAGATACAACGGCTTTATCCGTGGTATTAGAATGACCTTCCATAACCTTCGTGCTTGCCGATGCAACTGCCGACTTAATCTCGCCGGTAATCGCTTCATTGTTTTCAGCCAATGATTCGGCCTTAATATAAACATTTTTAACATCCACTTTTTCAGGTGTCGCTGCATTTTCATCTTCTTTTGCAATGAAACTTAATTCTGCCGAGGTATCAACTTTAATGATTGGCTTATCATATGTTAATGTCACGCCGGACGGGGTTTCTGTAACCGGATCATCGGCAGTTGCGTTGGGATCTTCGGTCACCTCCATATAGAGGATGATTCCGCCGCCACTGCTAAATCCAATATAGTAAGTACCCGCATCTTGTAGTTTAAATGAATCTTTTACCACCTTGGGATTGCTGTTTGAGCTTCCAGATGCTACCAGATTTTTACAATTAGAATCCTTAACATTAATGCTGCCGGAGCTTTTCGGACTACTGTAAACAACAAGTTTGGCATTGGCCCGGATTGTTGTTATCTTAACAGATGCATAATCCTTGGTCATTGAACCGCCCATAATACGAATACATTTTGTTCGCTCGCTATTTGCTTTGTCGGAATTACCCAATTTTTCATTAGCATAGTCACCCCAGGTCAAAGGGTTAAAAGCCTGTTTCTCCGGATCGCCGGTCATAACACCTGCAATGGTTGTAATTGCAGCCTTCTTAGAAGAAGTCGCTGTAACTGTAAAATAACCGTCACCCTGTTTTTCGCCATCAAATGATGTTGCTGCTTGAAAATCGCTGCCGGATGTTGTTATAGTTTCCGGATCAAATATGTACGTATGCACCTCAGAATTCGTATCATCATCTGATGGTTCAGCCGTTCCCACATCATCAGAAGGAGAATCTGATTTATCATCGTTTTTGTCAGTTTCCTTAGAATCATCACCCTGCTTCGTATCATCAGTCAGACCGTCTGAATTGTCACCCTGCTTCGTATCATCGGGTAAACTGTCTGAATCGTCATCATCCGGGATTTCTTCTTCAGAAACATCTCCATCATCTTTACTCTCTTCGTCAGAAGCATCATCAGAATCCGTTCCTTCCTCCTGAATACCTCCAATTGATTCAGGACCGTCAGAATTTAAATAACCATTGTTATTTAAATCTCCCGAATCATTGTCAAATGTGTCTTCTTCTGCCACACTTGTTCCAAGTTCCTCAGCCATTACCACGTTTGCCGCTCCCAAATAGTCAGCCGGTAATATGCTGAGTACCATCAATATCGCCATTATACGTGCTATGACGATTTTTGATTTCTTTCTCATTTTGTAACCTCCCTTTTGATTCATTGGAGTTCATAAGAATACCCCAATCTTAAATTGTGACCGACATTATATTGTCAGTTTGATAGATATTATTATAGCACTTTTTATATAGAAGAAAAGTAATATTTGCAATTCCGTTTATGACAACTTAATAAGACTTTACACCCTTTTTCACTGTTTCAAAACCCCTGCATACTATAAATAGAAAGATAATAAGGTTTAAGCAGGTAAATATATGGACCAAAAAGCGATTAAAAGTGCGCAGACCGAAGGAGAGATGACCGGCGGACTTCAGATTAATGTGACCTCGGATATAGGACTTATTCCGATTCAGAACGCCACAATCACTATCTCCTATACCGGAACGCCGGAAACCGTTTTGGAGAGACTTGAAACGGATAGTTCGGGGCAGGCGCAGGAAATACAGCTTTCAGCGCCGCCCATTTCATATAGTCTGACTCCGGAGTCTCCGATGCCTTATTCGGAATATAACGTGACTGTCGAAGCACCGGGATATGAACCTGTAATGGTTTCAGGCGTGGAAGTACTTCCGGATGTGACTGCAGTACAGAACATCCAGATGACTCCTACGGAAACCGCACAGAATGAGGAGGAATTCATATTTATTCCGGACCATACACTATATGGAGATTATCCTCCGAAGATTCCCGAGGATGAGATTAAACCGATGGATGAAAGCGGAGAGATTGTCTTAAGCCGTGTAGTTATCCCGGAATATGTTGTTGTACATGACGGAGTTCCATCTGATGGCAGCGCCCCGAATTATTATGTAAACTACAAGGAATATATTAAAAATGTAGCATCCTCTGAAATTTATGCTACATGGCCTGAGAGTTCAATATATGCCAATGTTTTAGCAATTATGTCGTTTACCTTAAACAGGGTCTACACAGAGTGGTATCGGAATCAGGGTTACAATTTTACGATTACTTCATCCACCGCCTATGACCAGAAATGGATACACGGAAGGAACACATATGAAAATATAGACCGACTGGTGGATAGTATTTTTACAAACTTTCTTTCCAGACCGGGTGTGAGACAGCCCATTTTTACATCATATTGCGATGGTCAGAGGGTGACCTGCGATGGATTAAGCCAGTGGGGCTCCAAGTATCTTGGAGACGAAGGTTATTCCGCGATTGAGATAATACGCTATTATTACGGAAGCGATATGTATATTAATACCGCAACCAGCGTTGCCGGAGTACCTTCCTCATGGCCGGGATATAATCTCACAATAGGTTCCTCCGGTGATAAGGTCAGGCAGCTTCAGCAGCAGATTAACCGGATAGCACAGAATTATCCGGCGATCCCGCGGGTTACAGCAGACGGTGTATATGGTTCCGAAACGGCTGAAGCGGTTAGGATATTTCAAGGAGTTTTCGGACTGCCGCAGACCGGAATCACGGATTTCCCGACTTGGTATGAGATATCACGGGTATATGTGGGTGTCAGCCGTATAGCTGAACCAAGTTAACTTTCTATTGTAATGAATTAAGGCTCTGCCAAAGAGAGTTCTTTGGCAGAGCCTTGTTTCTTAATATCAATTTCCCAAATACTTTTCCAGCAAATAAAACCTTCCTTTGCGGAAATGTGCAATTCCAACTTTGGAATAACCAAGCCTGTCATACATTCTTAATGAATAAGGATTCTCAGAGAAAGCATCCAGGCGGATTGCCTGTATACCAATAAATAACAGTTGTTTTTCTATATAAAGAAGCGTATGCCGGCCGATTCCTTGATTCTGAAAATCGGGATGTACACAAATTCTATGTACTACATAATAAGGAATATCCTCATATTTCCATTCACCATTCTTATACTCATCATCACTTTCCTGATTGATGGTATAAGTAACCGCTATATGACCGTCAACAATTCCAACATACAGCTCTTTCCTGTTAATATCTTCCCGAAAATCAACTTCAGTGGGATAGATTTCATCCCACTGAAGAATATTGTTTTCAATCATTTTATTTACCGCGCCATTGACCAGGCTGCATATCTCGTCTAAATCTTCTATGCGTCCAAGCCGGTATTCTATCTGCATTTTCATTTTATACACTAGTATCCTTTTGCTATTTGTTATTTCGTAAGCATCATCATAATATCATTGCTTCTGGCCACAAACTTCGTCATCGCCTCGGGTTCAAGCGGTGCCTGCTGGAGCAGGGCAAGGTCATAGAGCTGCTCGCAGATAAGCTTAACATTCTCGCCGTCCTTATGCTCAAGCACGTACTGTACAAGCGGATGGTTGGCATTGAGAATCAGGGTCTCGCCCTCTTTGCCTCCAAACATACCCATATCCATTCCGGGCATTGAATACATCTTCATCATATCCTGCATTCTTCTGCTTTCCTCGGATAAGGTTATCATAGAAGAAATCTTCTTGTTCTTAAGCTTTTCTACCTTGACGGTGATTGCATCTTTCTTTAAGACTTTCTTCATAATCTTGGCAATTTCTTCCGCCTGTTCTTCCATCTCTTTTTCAGCCTTTTTGGAAGTCTTGGCTTTGAAGGTATCGGTTAAGTCTGCATCTATTCTCTGGAACTTGATTCCTTCGTTCTTGGATTCAAGCTGTGATACAAAGGGCTGGTCAATGTTATGGGTAAGGATTACTGCATCCATCTTAGCAGCCCTGAACATATTTATATACTGGCTCTGCTGCTTTTCGTCTGTGACATAGTAGATGACTTTTTCTTTCTTTTCTTCTTCATCTGCATCATCGCCGCCTTCATTGACTTCATCGGTCAATACACTATCTCCGTTCTCATCAACAACTTCAGCTTCCACCTTTTCACCGTTTTCATCGGTTGCAGATTCACCTACCTCATCAGGGTCTATCTTATTTACTTCCAGGCACTCAGGAAGAGTGAGGAAGTTGCCGTCCAGATTCTTGAAAAGAATATAGTCTGTCATCTTTTCACAGAATTTGTCATCTTTCAGGCAGCCAAACTTGATGAACGGACTGATGTCATCCCAGTATTTTTCATATTCCTCTTTCTCGGTCTTACACATTCCGGAAAGCTTGTCTGCGACCTTTTTCGTAATGTATTCATTAATCTTATTTACAAATCCGTCATTTTGCAGCGCACTTCTTGAGACATTAAGCGGCAGGTCCGGACAGTCTATTACACCTTTGAGAAGCATCAGAAACTCCGGAATAACCTCTTTGATATTGTCTGCAATAAATACCTGATTATTATAAAGTTTGATGGTTCCCTCAATGGATTCATACTCCATATTGATCTTGGGGAAATACAGGATACCCTTTAAATTAAAAGGATAATCCATATTCAGATGAATCCAGAACAAAGGCTCCTTGTAATCCTG
>JAFLTG010000040.1 GCA_022510545.1 Lachnospiraceae bacterium
CCTGCGGAAAACATAATTTTACGGATATCAGACAGTTCAACCTGATGTTTAAGACCTTCCAGGGCGTTACGGAGGATGCGAAAAATACGGTTTATTTAAGACCTGAGACTGCACAGGGTATCTTTGTAAACTTTAAGAATGTACAGAGAACTTCACGTAAGAAGATTCCCTTTGGTATTGCACAGATTGGTAAATCTTTCCGTAATGAAATAACTCCGGGTAACTTTACTTTCCGTACAAGGGAATTTGAGCAGATGGAGCTTGAATTTTTCTGTGAGCCGGGAACCGATTTGGAGTGGTTCCAGTATTGGAGAGGTTTCTGTCGTGACTGGCTGCTTTCACTTGGTATGAAAGAGGATGAGATGCGTCTTAGGGATCATGATCCTGCGGAACTTGCATTTTATTCCAAGGGTACAACCGATATAGAATTCCTTTTCCCCTTTGGCTGGGGCGAGCTGTGGGGAATTGCGGACAGGACCGACTATGACCTGACACAGCATCAGAATACTTCCGGAGAGGATTTGTCTTATTTTGATGATGTTAAAAATGAAAGATATGTTCCTTATGTTATAGAGCCTTCACTGGGTGCAGACCGTGTTGTGCTGGCATTCTTATGTGCAGCTTATGATGAAGAGGAAATCGGTGAGGGGGATGTACGTACCGTACTGCATTTCCATCCGGCACTTGCACCTGTGAAGATCGGTGTGCTTCCTTTGTCCAAGAAACTCAATGAGGGCGCTGAGAAAATATATACGAAATTATGTAAAAAATACAACTGTGAATTCGATGACAGAGGAAACATCGGAAAGCGTTACAGAAGACAGGATGAAATCGGTACGCCTTTCTGCGTTACATATGATTTTGATTCGGAGACGGATAATTGTGTGACGGTGCGCTTTAGAGATTCTATGGAGCAGGAGAGGGTTGCCATCGATAAACTGGATGAATATTTTGCGGATAAGTTTGAGTTTTGATTAACAAAATAAAAATGATATATCATAGATGAAAGGACAGAAAATATTACGATGGAACGATATGGTGTAAATGAACTGAGAAGGATGTTTCTTGAGTTTTTTGAAAGTAAGGATCATCTGAAGATGAAGAGCTTTTCATTAGTACCTCATAATGATAATAGCTTATTACTTATAAACTCTGGTATGGCTCCTCTAAAACCGTATTTTACGGGGCAGGAGATACCACCGAGGAAGAGGGTTACTACATGTCAGAAGTGTATACGTACCGGGGATTTGGAGAATGTGGGTAAGACTGCAAGGCATGGTACTTTTTTTGAGATGCTGGGGAATTTTTCCTTTGGAGATTATTTTAAGAAGGATGCTATTGCGTGGTGCTGGGAGTTCTTGACCGAGGTTGTGGGTCTTGATAAGGAAAGGCTTTATCCTTCAGTGTATCTGGATGATGATGAGGCGTTTGATATATGGAATAAGGATATCGGGATTGCGCCGGAGAGAATATATCGTTTCGGAAAAGAGGATAATTTCTGGGAGCATGGCTCCGGACCGTGTGGACCATGTTCTGAGGTTTATTATGACCGTGGGGAACAATACGGCTGCGGTAAGCCGGATTGTTCCGTAGGCTGTGACTGCGACCGTTATATGGAAATCTGGAATAACGTATTTACCCAGTTTGACAATGACGGTAAGGGAAATTATACGGAACTTGCACAGAAGAATATTGATACAGGTATGGGGCTTGAGAGACTTGCATCTGTTGTTCAGGATGTGGATTCTATCTTTGATGTTGACACTGTATTGGCCCTGCGTACAAAAGTGTGCGAAATTGCGAATGTTTCATATAAAGAGAATTATGATACGGATGTATCAATACGTATTATTACTGATCATATACGTTCGGCAACTTTTATGATTTCCGACGGTATTATGCCTTCTAATGAGGGGCGCGGATATGTGCTTAGGCGTATTATCAGAAGGGCAGCACGTCAGGGGCGTAAACTCGGGATTGAAGGAACTTTCCTTGCAAATTTAAGTAATACTGTGATTGAGGGTTCCAAGGACGGCTATCCTGAATTGGATGAGAAGAAGGAATTTATTTTTAACGTGCTCACACAGGAGGAAAATAAGTTCAATAAAACTATTGACCAGGGCCTGAATATTTTGATGGAACTGGAAGATAACCTGAGCAAAGAGGGAAAGAAAGAACTTTCGGGTGAAGATGCGTTTAAATTATATGATACCTATGGTTTCCCTATTGATTTGACCAAGGAAATCCTTGAGGAAAAAGGTTTTGTTGTAGACGAAGCCGGCTTTAAGGCGGCGATGGAAGAGCAGAAGGTCAAGGCACGTAAGGCACGTAAGGTGACAAATTATATGGGTGCGGATGTAACCGTATACGAGTCAATCGATCCAAGTGTAACTTCTGTTTTTGTCGGTTATGATAAGCTGGTACACGAATCGAAAATTTTAGTGTTGACAACCGAAACCGAGTTGGTTGAGGCACTTACTGATGGTGAAATTGGAACCATATTTGTAGATGAGACTCCGTTTTATGCTACTATGGGCGGACAGTCCGGTGATATCGGAATAATACGCAGTGCGGACGGTGAATTCAAGGTAGAAGATACGGTTCCGATGTTAGGCGGAAAGGTTGCTCATATAGGACGTGTGGTTTCAGGTATGTTTAAGGTTGGCGATACCGTCACCATGGAAGTGGATGAAGAGAGAAGAAATGCGACCTGTAAAAACCACAGTGCAACTCATCTTTTGCAGAAAGCGCTGCGTATGGTACTAGGTACACATGTAGAACAGGCGGGTTCATATAATGACGGTGAAAGACTTCGTTTTGACTTTTCACACTTTTCTGCTATGACGCAGGATGAGCTTGCAAAAGTAGAGCAGATAGTTAATGAGAAAATTGCGGAGAGTATTCCGGTTGTGACTGAAATCCTCACTGTGGAGGAGGCTAAGAAAACAGGTGCTATGGCACTTTTCGGCGAGAAGTACGGTGAGAAGGTGCGTGTTGTTGAAATGGGCGACTTCTCTAAGGAATTCTGCGGCGGTACACATGTAAAAAACACCGGAGTGATTTCTTCTTTTAAGATTATATCAGAAAGCGGCGTTGCGGCAGGCGTTAGAAGAATAGAAGCGCTGACCGGAAACGGTGTTCTTAAGTATTATGCTGATTTGGAAGAAAAGTTAGAAGAGGCTTCTAAAATCCTTAAGACAACTCCGGCAAGTCTTATTGACCGGTGTAGTCATTTGATGGCAGAATTGAAAGCTCTTCAGAGTGAGAATGAATCTTTAAAGAGCAAGGCAGCCAAAGATGCCATTGGTGATGTAATGGATCAGGTTAAGGAGATAAAAGGCGTCAAACTGCTGGCAGTTAAGGTATCGGGCGTAGAAATGAATGGTCTGCGCGATCTGGGAGATCAGTTAAAAGAAAAACTTGGAGACGGAGTTGTAGTTTTAGCTTCTGATATGGACGGCAAAGTAAATCTGATAGCAATGGCAACGGATGCTGCCATGGCTAAAGGCGCTCATGCAGGAAATCTGATAAAGGGCATAGCAGGACTTGTCGGAGGTGGCGGAGGAGGCCGTCCCAATATGGCACAAGCCGGTGGAAAAAACCCTGCAGGTATAGATGCGGCAATAGATGAAACCGCCAAGGTACTTGAAGGTCAGATAAAATAATTTGCAGGTAAAAGGAAAATAACATGGTAAAATAACCTGAAAAATCGGGTTGACAAATCTATGTACCATATGTATAATTATCAGAGTGTGAATAGGAGTCGGTATGTTCATAAACCTAACTGATGTATTAACATCCGAAGACAAAGTAGTAACAATGCAGGCTGATACTGATATGACACAGGTAAATATCAGCGGAGAGACATTCCGGATTGCAGAGAAAACACCAATCAGTTTTACTTTTACCAATATAGGCAGGAATAAAGCATTGATTGAGTGCAAGGCAGAGTTTGTATTTTCTATGAACTGCGACAGATGCTTGAAACCTGTTGTAAACAAGATGACGCTTCAGTTTTCAAGGAGTGTTGTTTCAGCGGATGAAGAGACTTTGTCAGATGAGGATGATGACCAAAGTTTTATGGATGGTGATCAGCTTGTGGTTGAGGACTTGCTGAACGATGAAATAATGATTAACTGGCCTATGAAGGTATTATGTAAACCGGATTGCAAAGGCATATGCCCTAAATGCGGTAAAGACCTGAATACGGGAGACTGCGGATGTGATACATTTGTTCCCGATCCACGGATGGCTAAGATAAAAGATATCTTTAACGGGAATAAGGAGGTGTAACGGATGTCTATCTGTCCTAAGAACAAATCTTCTAAAGGAAGAAGAGATAAGAGAAGAGCAAACTGGAAAATGACTGCTCCTACATTGGTAAAATGCAGCAAGTGCGGTTCACTTATGGTACCTCACAGAGTATGTAAGAAATGCGGCACTTACAACAAAAAAGAAATCATTGCAGTTGACTAAGGCAAAAAATAAAAGCTTCTCGATGAATCGGGGAGCTTTATTTTTTGGGGTTATCCCAATTTCACCCCATTGACTACAGCAAAAATGTAAATTTCTCAAACTTCCATGGTTATATAGGTTTGATTAAAATTATGTGAAAATTTTAATATTAACCTATTGCCTTTGGGGGAGTTTTTTTTATCTTGTTTTGTTAAGTTATACTATTGTCTATTTTACGGATGTTTTCGGTTTTTTACTTTTTATCTTAGATCGCCCAATATTGTTATTTTGATAAATTTGGTATAAAAATTGGTGTATTAGAGATGTGTTAACCTGTTGTGCAGATATTCTATTAAAGCACATTATTGCATTGTTATTATATTATTATAACATAAATAAAAAAGAATGAGAAAATCATTACAGAAGAAAACATTATTATGTTATTGACTCTTTTTTAAATCTGAAATATTTTTATAATATCAAAAATTGTAACAAATTAGATAAAAATGACAAAAAAGGTATACTAGAATAGTGGTAAAATTATTGTAGGAAAATATTACTTTGTTCTATTACAAAATAATATAATTCTTATATTTCATAAAATATGATAACTAAAGAATTTTTAGCACATTGAATTAAGGAGGGAAAATATGAAACAATTTTTATATCTTGATATTGATATTGTAAATTCTATTATTGCGCAGTCAGAACAAGGATTGATACAAACATTATCTAATGAGCAAGTATCTAGTGATACAGAGATGGACAGTTCAAAAATAGAAGCAAATATTAATGCCAAATTAGGAGGGACGATTGCAAAATTGGCAAAAGCAGAAGCTGATTTGTCTGGAAGTTTGGAGTCAGTAGAGAGTGATTCTTCAACCTCAACCTCGCGTGAAATTATTTCTAAGACAATGCATGACGCAGCTTTTGATATTGCATATTGCTATATTAATCCAATAAAAATTACATATGGAAGTCAGAGTGACGATGATACGGGGAATTATATTGAGATGTCACGAGTATTTGATTTTGTCGATTTTGATTATCTTGAAGGATTATTTGAAAAAGATGGCATTATAGATTTTATTAAAAAAAGTGAAGCTGAACAAATTGAAGTTGAGGCAGAAAAAGCAAAAGAAGGATATAATAGGGAGCAACTGCGTAAGGCAGGAATCAATTTTAAAATGGAAATAAAAAACGCTGTGGCTGATAACAATAAACAATATGATGATATTGCAATTATTATTAAAGCATTAAGAGGATTGATACCATATAATCGTATGCTAATTTCAAATGATGGATACTTGGTTCCGTTAAACACAAAATATTTTAGGGTTGATCCAATAGATTTAGGATTTAAATATGGTGGTGAGATAACCTGTGTTGGAATGATTACTAATATAATAGGGCAAGATACAAATCCAAATGATGACAAAAATATTTTTGCAACTTTGCAATTTACGGCAAACGAAGTATTGAGGGGTATGCTTCCAACAAACCGGAACAATCTTTGTGTTGTCCATCCTATTGCAATTTATTATGAAATTAATGTGCAAAAATATAAAGAATAAACTATAATGTCAGTTAAGTTAAAACATAACGTAAATAAAACATGGAAGACTCCTTAAAACATTTTGAGATGAGTTATAGTGATTAAATTGTAATTATTGCAAAATAATGCAAGTTAGAATAGTAAATAAGGCGGCAAAATATTGCATCATTGCAACAAAATAATGTCCTGTGAGACTAGTGCAAACAATGTACTAAATCTCGGAAATGCTGATAAAATTGGGGTTTCTAGGTATTTATGATGTTTGGCTCTAAAAAGGCTTTAATTATTTGATGAATTGTGGATTTATAGCGTATATCATCATGATACCTGTAAAATATGCTTCAAAACATAATTGTTTTTCACATTTTTTGTGATACAATACATCTGCGGAATGTATCCATGACAGGGTGGTAGCCTCCTGAGTTTATGAAAACCAGATTGCCAGAATACAGATTGCATTTCTTGATAAACGAAATAGCAAGCGAAAATAAAAATGCCTATCCTGTCTGATTCATAGGATAGGCGTTGTCCGTAAGACAATTTTTAGATTTAATTCGAAGCATCCACTTAGGAGTGGGTGCTTCTGTATTCTTATAATAGCATTGTGTTTTAGAGGTTGTAAGAGTTTTTAGAAAATTAACGAATTATATAGCAAAATCATTCTGCTGAAGGTTGTTCAATGGCATCAACAATAATGTACTCATCTTCTGAAGCACGGTGTTCGGGATTACTTAACAGTGTATCCTGTAAAGACTCTTTTAACTTATTGCAACAAGGTTTAAATGATAAATAAGTTATTCCACCCCCAATAACACCACCAACAACAGGAATTGCTTTTTTAAAGAAGCCTGCAAATACTTCTTTGGTCATATGTATTCCAAACCATTTTGAAACACTTTTTACAATAGGATAAATAGTGCCTTTAGTTAAAGCAGTTTTCAATAATTTCTTTTCGACACCAGTGCCTAGCGCTCTTGCCATTGCTCTTATGGCATTACTTGTGCCTTGAACTCCGTACATTACTCCTAGACATATAATTAAAAGGTTCATTGTTTCCGAGTCAAATTTTTGCCCTTTTTCGTTAGTATCAATTTCGGGAAATCCATATAGATACATAAGTTTTTGAGTAGCTCTTAACATATAACTATAGTATTGAACAATATCTGCAGGAATTGTAGCAACCATAGCTACACCTCCGGGCATTCCAAGTGCAGTAGAAATTCCAGACACACAATTCCTTTCAAATTTGATTACTTCATCGGCAATCTTATCAATTTCATTTACAGGTATCTTTGCATGTGCAGGGTTATAGGATATTGCATCATCTATTACTTCTTGAGGATAATTTTTTAATAATTCCTTTTTAAGAAAATCACTTCGATTAACACGAATACCGGGTGTTCGCAAACCTAAGATTATAAAATCTTCAATATCTATTTCACCATTTTCATTTGCATCAATTGTGTTAATTATAGAGTCTCTAGATTTAATGACAATGTCCTTTGTTTTATCAGCAATGCTCATTTGTCTCACCTCCATCATGGGATAGGAAAATTATGCGATGTTATTGGTTAGTCTACAACACAAAATAATTTATTGCAAGAACACTTTAATTGAAAGTTCTTTTGTAAAGTTCTTTTGTTTCTTTTTTCACAATCATATTATCGCCAAGCAACTAGTCCGTAATAGCTTTGTTTTGCTACTCTTTGCTAAATTGGTAGTTGTTTTATTCAGAATTCTTTTCGGGATTACAAATAATATAATTCACATTACGGTTACATTGTGTAAATATCTTTACAATGTATAAAAATCAAGATATAATCATATCATAAAATTGATATGGAGGTGATAGATGTGATTATTAAAGCATCAGCTGCTTTGCGTAATGACTATGCATCTATTTCAAATATGGCTAAGGAAACAAAAGAACCAATTTATATTACTAAAAATGGCGAGGGTGACTTAGTGCTTATGAGTATTGAAGCTTTTGAAGAAAGAGAGCAGGTGCTGCAACTTCGTGCAAAAACCTTGCAAGCAGAGCAGGAGCGTATAGATGGAGCAAAAACGCTCAGTGTGTCACAGGCTAGGAAACTCATAAGGGAGAGAGTAAATGACATATAAAGTTGAGATTCTCCCTACTGCGTGGGAAGATTTAAAGCATATAGAGGATTGGTATTTGATACAGTTTGGTGTGGAAACAGCTCTAAAAGTTAGTAATCATATACTTGATGCTATTGAGCGATTAGAGAGTTTTCCTGATTCGGGTTCACTGACACCGGATGAGTGGCTTAATCGTCAAGGGTATAGAATGGTTATTTGTGAAAAGCACGTTGCTATTTACAGGCAGATTGAAGATAAAGTGTATATATATCATATTGCAGATACACAGACAGAATACACGAAGCTGTTTTATGGATAAAATAACCTTTGCAGAAAAGTCTGTACAGGAGAATGGATGTTATTCAGAAGATGAAGTTGAAAAAGAATTATTGTTTCAATTTAAGTTTTGGGCACCTTATCAGGTGCCTGTTTTTATTATCTGTAGGGAATTTTTTTGCCCAATAGCTTGATTTTTATATTATGGTTTAGTATATTAATATAAGATGCCATGACGAACGAATAGAGAGGGGTTACTATGGGTGAGTATGTAAATGTAGCACTTGACGCCATGGGCGGTGATAATGCGCCTAAAGAGATTGTTAAGGGCGCCATAGAAGCGATTAATGAGAATAATAAGGTAAAAGTATATCTTACCGGAAAAGAAGACTTAATAAAGGCTGAACTGGAAGGCTATACTTATCCGGAAGATCAACTTGCTATAGTAAATGCGGAAGAGGTTATTGAAAACGCGGAGCCGCCTGTTATGGCAATCCGGAAGAAGAAGGATTCCTCTCTGGTCAAAGCACTTAATCTGGTTAAAGACGGAACCTGTGATGCCTATGTTTCAGCCGGAAGCACAGGAGCAACCCTGGTTGGAGGACAAGTAATCGTAGGACGTATCAAAGGGGTGGAGAGACCACCGCTTGCCCCGGTAATCCCCACCGAAAATGGCTGTGCTCTGTTGGTGGACTGTGGTGCGAATGTAGATGCAAGACCGTCTCATCTGGTGCAGTTTGCCAAGATGGGTTCAATATATATGGAGAATGTCATGAATGTGAAATCTCCTAAAGTTGCTATCGTCAATATCGGTGCCGAAGAGGAAAAGGGGAATGCACTTGTCAAAGAAACTTTTCCGCTTCTTAAAAACTGTCCCGATATTAATTTCATAGGAAGCATAGAAGCGAGAGATATTCCTTCGGGAATGGCCGATGTCATAGTTTGTGAAGCCTTTGTGGGAAATGTAATACTTAAAATGTATGAAGGCGTCGGTGCAACCTTGATCAAAAAGGTAAAAGCCGGTATGATGACAACACTTCGCAGTAAAATCGGCGCATTTTTAGTAAAGCCTGCTTTGAAGCAGACACTTAAAGCCTTTGATCTTGAGCAGTATGGCGGAGCGCCGCTGCTTGGTTTAAACGGTTTGGTTGTTAAGACACATGGCAGTTCAACTTCGATTGAGATTAAGAACTCTATGTTACAGTGTGTTACTTTTAAGGAACAGAAAATAAACGAAAAAATCAAAGAGAAAATTACCGTACAGGATTAAGGAAGGCTGGCTGTTGAAATGGAATTTGATAAATTAAAAAAAACAATTGCAGATGTTTTAAATGTGGATCCGGAAGAGGTTACAATGGAAACCACTTTTATGGAAGATTTGGGAGCGGATTCACTGGATATATTTCAGATTGTTATGGCCATTGAGGAAGAGTTTAATATGGAAATTCCGGCAGAGAAAGTGGAGCATATTACAACTGTTAAAGAAGCGGTTAATTTAATCAGGGATTCTATAGATTCAGCAGTATAAAAATCTTTAAAGCAATAATGGAAGCGCAAGATGCTGAGCTTGCGCTTTTTAAAATTAATATATTAAAAGGTTTACATAACTAAGAGAGCAGAAGGCAGATGATACAAAAAAATTTAGATGAACTGGAAAATAAAATATGCTATCATTTTAACGATAAGCTGTTACTCAGGCAGGCATTGACACACAGCTCCTTTGCCAATGAGCAGAAAATTAATAAATATGCCGATTATGAACGCCTGGAGTTTTTAGGTGATGCGATACTGGAGTTAGTGTCGAGCGAATTCCTTTTTCACAACAATCTTACTATGAAGGAAGGGGAACTTACAAAGTTCAGGGCCTCCATAGTATGCGAATCCGCGCTTGCTTATTGTGCAAGAGACTTCGGCCTCGAAGAATATATTCTGCTTGGCAAGGGTGAAGAAATGACAGGCGGCAGAACCAAGGATTCAATCATAGCCGATGTAATGGAAGCCATAATAGGCGCAATCTACCTTGACAGCGGCATGAACAAGGCTTCTGACTATATTCATAAGTTTATCCTGTCAGACCTTGAACACAAACAGCTTTTTTATGACGCGAAAACAATTCTGCAGGAATTTGTGCAGCGTGAAAATAAGGGAACTCTCAACTATGTCCTTATTTCTGAAAAAGGTCCTGACCACGATAAAGTCTTCGTAGTTGAAGCAAGAATTGACAACAAAAAGATAGGCACCGGCAACGGACGAACAAAAAAAGCCGCAGAACAACAAGCTGCTTACGAAGCACTAAATATATTAAAAAACTAATTTCGATAACCAGACCAAGGTCGTCACCCCGACATAGGAGTTAAGTATGTACTTAAAAAGCATAGAAGTCCAAGGCTTCAAATCTTTCGCAAATAAAATCACATTCAAGTTTCACAACGGTATCACAGGCATAGTAGGCCCTAACGGCAGCGGTAAAAGCAATGTCGCAGATGCAGTAAGATGGGTGCTTGGTGAGCAGCGTATCAAACAGCTGCGTGGTGCATCCATGCAGGACGTAATCTTTTCCGGAACAGAGCTTCGTAAAGCCCTCGGTTATGCTTACGTAGCAATTACGCTGGATAATTCCGACCATCAGCTTGCCATAGATTATAATGAGGTCACTGTCTCAAGACGCCTTTATCGTTCAGGTGAAAGTGAGTACATGATTAACGGAACAATCTGCCGTCTTAAGGATGTTAATGAACTTTTCTATGATACCGGTATCGGTAAAGAAGGTTATTCCATCATCGGACAGGGTCAGATTGATAAAATCTTAAGCGGTAAACCTGAGGAACGTCGTGAGCTTTTTGACGAGGCTGCCGGAATTGTAAAATTTAAGAGGAGAAAATATGCAGCCCAGAAGAAGTTAGAGGACGAGAAACAGAATCTTGTACGTATCAATGATATTCTGGCAGAGTTGGAGAAACAGGTAGGCCCGCTCGAAAAACAAGCCGAAAAAGCGAGAATTTATTTACGAAAAAGAGAAGAACTGAAAACACTGGATATTAATGCTTTCCTCGTGGAAAATATAAACATTAAGGAACAGCTTGATTCTGTAGCTGAAAAATTTGATATTGCCAACAATGATTTACAAGATACTACACAGAAATATGAGAATATAAAGGAAGAATATGAGCAGATAGAGAGTAAGTTAGAGCAGCTTGACAAGGAGATTGAGCAGGCAAGAAGCTCACTTGCAAATACGGGTGTAATGCGCTCTAAATTAGAGGGTGAGGTAAATGTCTTAAAAGAGCAGATTAATGCTGCGCAGGGCAACGAAGAACACCTTCGTACAAGAATTGAAAACCTGCAGTCAGTTATTAAGGAAAAAAATCAGGAAAAAGACGGTATTTTAAAGGATAAATCGGAAATTGATGAAAGCTTAAGCACTCTGGAAAAGGAACGTGAAGAAGCAAGAACACTTTTGGAAAGTGTGCAAAACAAAATAGAAGAGCTGAATAATAACATCGAAAGCGGTAAGAACACTATTATTGATGCCTTGAATAACAGGGCTACCATCAAGTCCAAGATGGGTCGCTTCGATACTATGATAGAGCAGATCCAGATCAGGAAAGCAGAATTAAATTCAAGAATTCTTCGCGCAAAATCCGATGAGGCGGCGCAGACTGAGACAATTAAGAACTTAGAGGAAGAGTTTGAAAGAGTAAATAAAGCAATCCAAAAGCTTAAGGATGATCAGGAAACAATGGAGGAAAATCTTGCCGGAATGCGTGAGGAGCTGGCAGGAAAGGATCAGAAACTGCGAGATACACAGGTTCTGTATCATCAGGAGAAATCCAAGTTAGAAGCTCTTTCCAACCTGACCGAGCGCTATGAGGGCTACGGCGGCGCCGTTAAGGCGGTTATGGAGCAGAAATCGGATAAAAAGGGTATAATCGGCGTTGTGGCAGATATTATCCATGTGGATGAAAAGTATGAAACCGCAATTGAGGTGGCACTGGGCGGTAATATCCAGAATATAGTTACCGAGGATGAAGAAACCGCAAAGAGTATGATTGCTTTTCTCAAAAAAACAAGAGCCGGCCGTGCGACTTTCCTTCCGCTTACAAGTATCAAGAATCCACAGGAATTCAAAAATCCCGAAGCCCTTAAGGAAAAAGGCGTAATCGGTATGGCTGATGAGCTTGTAAAAGTGGACAAGAAGTACAAAGACGTTGCAAAATCCATGCTCGGAAGGATAGTGGTTGTCGATAATGTTGACAATGCGGTGAAAATCGCCGGAAAGTTCCAGTATAGTATCAGGATGGTAACTCTTGAGGGAGAACTGCTTGTTCCGGGCGGAGCCATCAGCGGAGGTAACTTCAAGAATAACAGCAACCTTCTTGGCCGCCGTCGTGAGATGGAAGAACTTGAGAAAAAAGTAAAGCAGTATGTGATAGAAATTGATAAAATCTTAGAGGATATAGAGGATACTAAGACCAGGAGAAATAAACTGCGCCTTGAGATAGAAGATATAAAAGGGCAGCTTCAGCGCAAATTTATCGAGCAGAATACCGCAAGGCTGAATGTTAGCCAGGCAAGGGAGCGTAAGGATGAAGCCGCAGAGGGCTTTGGCGAGCTTAAATCAGAAGAGCAGGAAATGGACGCTCAGATGATGGAAATTCAGTCTGAAAAAGAAGCAATACTCAAAGAACTGGAAGCTTCCGAGCAGTTAGAGAAAAATGTGGAAGCACAAATAGAGGTATTCCAGACTCAGTTAGAAGATGAACGTGCCAAGGAAACAGAGCAGTCTGCAAAAGTTTCGGAGTGGGATGTTGAAGTTGAGAAGATGCGTCAGAAGGAGGATTTCCATAAGCAGAATGTAGACCGTATTAATGCGGAAATTGAGCGCTATGAATCAGAACTTAATGAAGTTAAAGAGGGTCTGCAGCTTGGTAAGGAAGAGGTAGAGAGGAAGAAAGAAAGTATTCTTGAAATAGAAAAGACTATCCTTGCTTCACATACAACTCAGTCCGATACGGAAATTAAGCTTAATGAAGACCTGACAGCTAAAGAAGAGTTATCCACAAGACAAAAGAACTTTTTTACGGAAAGAGAAGAGCTTTCGCAGAAGATGACCTCGCTGGATAAGGAGGTTTATCGTCTGAATGCCCAGAAAGAAAAGCTCGAAGAATCCATTGAATCCCAGATTAACTATATGTGGGATGAGTATGAGATTACTTTATCGGATGCTTCCGCGCTTCGTGATGAAGAAATGACAGATCTGTCAGTTATGAAGAAGGATATTTCCAGATTGAAGGATGAAATCCGAAAACTTGGAGATGTCAACGTCAATGCAATTGAGGATTACAGGAACATTATGGAGAGGTATACTTTCCTAAAGACACAGCATGATGATTTGATTGAGGCGGAGAAAACTCTGCAGGGTATTATAGAAGAACTTGATGCTTCCATGCGTAAGCAGTTCAATGAGAAGTTTGCGGAAATAAACAGAGAGTTTGATAAGGTATTCAAGGAACTTTTCGGAGGTGGAAAGGGAACCCTTGAGCTTATAGAGGATGAGGATATATTGGAGGCAGGTATACGTATAATTGCGCAGCCCCCCGGTAAGAAATTGGTAAATATGATGCAGATGTCGGGTGGAGAAAAGTCACTTACGGCAATCTGTCTGCTGTTTGCTATCCAGAATCTGAAACCTTCCCCGTTCTGTCTGCTTGATGAGATTGAAGCTGCATTGGATGAAAATAACGTAGGCCGTTTTGCAAAATACTTACATAAACTGACCAAGAATACACAGTTTATAGTTATTACGCATAGGCGCGGTACTATGGAGAAGGCAGACCGCCTATACGGTATTACCATGCAGGAAAAGGGAATTTCCACGCTGGTAAGCGTAAATTTGATTGATAAGGAATTGGATGATTAATGAGTGAAGAAAAAAAGAGTTTTTTTGGCAGATTAAAAGAAGGTTTGTCTAAGACAAGAAATAATATTGTATCGGGAATTGATTCGGTTTTTAACGGTTTTTCGAATATAGATGAGGAGTTTTACGAAGAACTGGAAGAAATACTTATAATGGGTGATATCGGCGTAAGGGCGACGGATGATATTATCGAGAAACTTAAGGTACAGGTTAAGGAAAATCATATTAAAGAGCCTGATGCCTGTAAGGAGTTCCTGATAGAGAATATTAAAGAACAGATGCAGGTTGGTGAGACAGCTTATGAGTTTGAACATAAGCAGTCGATTGTGCTTGTTATAGGAGTAAACGGAGTCGGTAAAACAACTTCTATCGGGAAGCTCGCGGGACAGTTGAAGAATCGGGGCAGGAAAGTGTTGATGGCTGCGGCCGATACTTTCCGTGCGGCGGCAGGAGAGCAGCTTACGGAATGGTCACACCGCGCAGGAGTTGATATAATTGGCGGCACTGAAGGTGCCGATCCGGCAAGCGTTATTTTTGATGCGGTTGCGGCAGCCAAGGCAAGAAATGTGGATGTGCTTTTATGCGATACCGCGGGACGGCTGCATAACAAGAAAAACTTAATGGAAGAGCTTAAGAAGATAAACCGTATAATAGATAAGGAGTTTCCGGACGCACACAGGGAGAATCTGGTGGTACTTGATGCCACTACCGGGCAGAATGCGCTGCAGCAGGCAAAGGAATTCGGAGAAGTTGCTGATCTGACAGGAATTATATTGACCAAAATGGATGGAACTGCTAAGGGTGGAATTGCAGTGGCAATCCAGTCTGAGCTTAAGATTCCGGTCAAATATATCGGAGTTGGAGAAAAGATTGAGGATTTGCAGAAGTTTGATGCGGATCAGTTTGTGAATGCGTTGTTCGAAACGGAATAGGATACAGGTTGTGAAATAATTTGTGAAAGGTATGGTTGGTGGTATGAAAGAAAATGAATTGTCGTTGGAGAAGTTTGAGGAGGCCTATGAAGTAGTCAAGCAGGTCACTATGGAAACCAAGTTGGTTTACAGCGATTACTTTAGCGCTCAGACAGATAATAAAGTATATTTAAAGCCTGAAAACATGCAGTTTACGGGAGCATATAAGCTTAGAGGCGCATATTATAAGATGAGCACGCTTTCGGAAGAGGATAGGCAAAAAGGCCTGATTACTGCATCAGCGGGTAATCATGCTCAGGGAGTTGCCTATGCAGCTAAGTGTTACGGCGTAAAGGCGACAATAGTCATGCCCACAACAACACCGCTCATAAAGGTAAATCGGACTAAGGGCTATGGCGCAGAAGTGGTTTTGTACGGAGATGTTTATGACGAGGCCTGCGCACATGCTTATAAGCTGGCTGAGGAAAAAGGGTATACATTTGTACACCCCTTTGATGACCTGGATGTAGCCACCGGACAGGGAACTATTGCGATGGAGATTATCAAGGAACTGCCGCTTGTAGACTATATTCTGGTTCCTATAGGGGGAGGCGGTCTTGCAACAGGCGTATCTGCCCTTGCCAAGCTGCTTAATCCAAAGATAAAGGTAATAGGTGTGGAACCTGCAGGCGCAAACTGTATGCAGGAATCGATTAAGGCAGGTAAAGTCCTTACACTGGATAATGTTAATACAATAGCAGACGGTACAGCGGTTAAGACACCGGGAAGTATAATTTTTCCATATGTAAGCAAAAGTCTGGATGATATTATTACGGTGGAGGATGAGGAGCTGGTTGTAGCCTTCCTTGATATGGTAGAGAACCATAAGATGATCGTGGAGAATTCAGGCCTGCTTACGGTAGCGGCACTTAAACATCTGAATGTTAAAAATAAGAAAATCGTTTCCATATTAAGCGGCGGAAACATGGATGTGATCACAATGTCATCCGTTGTACAGCAGGGACTTGTACTGCGTGACAGAATCTTTTCCGTATCAGTGCTTTTGCCGGATAAGCCGGGCGAATTATCAAGGGTATCGGATGTGATTGCAAAACAGAACGGAAATGTAATTAAACTTGAACATAACCAGTTTGTATCCATTAACAGGAATGCTGCTGTGGAGCTGCGCATTACATTAGAGGCCTATGGTACGGAACATAAAAACCAGATTATTAAGGCACTTGAAGAAAATGGATATAAGCCGGAGTTAGTGCGGGCTAACATATAGTTTCGCAGCTTACATATGACTGTATACTGCTATATTGATTAGGCAATAATGATTGTTAAATATGATAGGAGTCATTAGTTATAAATGAAAACGGAAATTTTTAAAAAGTATGCAATTATTACCATTGCGTCCTTTATAAATGCAGTTGCAATCAGTTCATTTATTGATCCGAATAATATGGCACCCGGTGGTGTATCAGGAATTGCGATTATCATAAACAGATTTATTCCGGTGGAAACAGGTACGCTTATTTTTATATTGAATGTTCCAATCCTTTTGCTTGCCATATATAAGTTCGGGTTGAGATTTACCATATCAACTATTTACGCGATAGCAATCATTTCCGTAATTACCAATATTTTAGCGCCCCTTGGTGCGGCGACGGATGATATACTGTTGGCAGCAATATCGGGCGGAGTTTTATATGCATTGTCTATTGGTATGATAATGAAGGCCGGTGCTACAACAGGCGGAATGGATATAATTGTAAAATTCTTAAGATTAAAACTTCCGCATTTGAAGACAGGAGCGATTTTTTTCATAACAGATGTTATTGTAATAACTCTGTCTGCTTTTGCTTTCAGAAATATTGATTCTGCTTTGTATGCGGGGATTCTGGTTGCAATAAACTCAGTAATGCTGGATCTGGTATTGTACGGAAAAGATGAGGCTAAGCTGCTTTATATAATCAGTGACCGCTCGGAAACAATAGCGGACAGGATTCTTAAGGAACTGGATATCGGCGTTACGTATCTGGAAGGGCATGGCGCATATAGCGGGAAGCAGAAGAGGGTGTTGATGTGTGTGGCAAAGAAACGTACTTCACCAAGTGTCGAGGCAATAGTTAAGGAAGAAGATACGGATGCGTTTCTGGTTATTACAAGCGCAACCGAGATATTTGGTGAAGGTTATAAGAGTTACTTTAGTGAAAGAATCTAGACAGATGAAAACCTGATTATGAAGAGAAAGGCATGGTTATCAATATGCAGGAAAATAATCCACAAATGAGGGTTAGAGGCAGAAAACGCAGGAGAAATGAAAACGGAATACTTATAGGCTCCATTATTCTCTGTATAATTACACTTTTTTCGATTACAGTCTGTATGATCATGGTGTTCAGATACCGTGCAGCACAGCTTGAAAATATAGAAGTAATGAATGAACTTGAGGCATTACAGGGAACTTATACTAAAGAAGAAGTTGAAGTCTTGCTTAACCAAAACACTGAGGAAGTATCACAGCAGGCATCGGATGAGACCAGAGAAGAGATATTGAATGATATGAAGGAATTGATGCTTTCCGGGGACGGAGCGCTCAAGATGCTCAGACATTTTTATCCGGATGATATAGTTATGGTTGATTCCAATCAATATTATTTTATTCCGATTTTAGACGAGCTTAAGCATAATACATATGAAAAAGACAATTTTGTTGTTACCGAAGATGAATTGATTGAGTATTATGATGGCGACAGACTAATATCTCACAAAGGGATTGATGTATCACAATATCAGGGGAAAATTGACTGGAAAAAGGTCGCAAAAGATGATATTGAATATGCACTTATCAGACTTGGAATCCGCGGTTATACCGAGGGTGAAATTAAGAAAGATGAAAACTTTGAGACTAATATAAAAGGTGCATTTGCCAATAATATAGACGCAGGAGTTTACTTTTTTACACAGGCAACAAGTGTGAAAGAAGCCGAAGAAGAGGCCGAGTTTGTACTGGATGCTTTAGAACCTTATAACATTACATATCCTGTTATATTGGATATTGAGACTGTTAGTTCTGATAAAGCCAGAACCAAGGATTTAACCAAAGAAGAACGCACGGAGTATGCGATCGCTTTTTGTGAGATGATAAAGAATGCCGGCTATAAACCGATGATCTACGGTAATCTTAAGTCATTTATGCTGCTTTTGGACATAGAACAGCTTGAAGAATATGATAAATGGTTTGCCGGTTATGATACGGAAGTTTATTTCCCGTATGAATTTAAGATATGGCAGTATACAGATAAGGGGAAAGTATCGGGAATAGACACGGATGTAGATATAAATATAAGTTTCTACTAAAAAACGGTTTTCATTTCCATAGAAATTTGCTACAATAATATTATACATATAATCGAAATTATAATAAAAAAATATAGGTGTAAATCACCGGAATGGAGGAAGCATGAGATATTATTTTGAATCCAAGGTTGAAAAGCAGGATAAGGGATATTCGATACCGATCCCTTTTAATGTATGGGAGGTGTGCAAGCAGAGAGAAGTAATCAAGGGAGACCTGGTGCTTGATAACAAGATTATTGACTGCGAGCTGCATCCTAAGGAGAAAGGTATTTATGAAATCCGTATTGAAGATGAGGCAGCAGTAAATGTTGAGCAGGGTGTTACTCACAAGATTCTTCTGCATGTAAACGGTTCCCTTATTGTTATGAACCAGAACAGCCCTTACAGTTTTGAGAATCCTATCCGTAAGATTGACAGCGTTGAAGTAATCAAGATGCCGGAGGACGGACTTTGCGGTCAGGCCTGTGTGGCTATGCTTGCAGGTGTTACCGTTGCTGAGGTTATCAGTGTTATGGACTGTAGAGAGTGGCAGGCTACTATGGGTCGTGTGATTTCCGCACTTAACTATTATGGTATCGACCATACTGACATCATCATGTACACTGAAGGAAGAGAAACCGTACTTCCTAAATGTGCAATCCTGATGGAGAGAATGGGACGTTTCTGCCATTATCTGGTACACTTTGACGGAAAATTCTATGATTCCAACTTAGGTGAGATTGCTGAGTATGATACCAGCAAGCTGCTTGGATATTTGGAGATTAAGTGCTAATATCTTGATTTATTATTATATAATATTATAAGGATGTTTTGCCATATAAGAGCAAGACATCCTTTGTTTTTGTTGTAAATTAAGTTTTTAACAAAAATATTGTAATAAGAATACAAATGTATTACAATAAATTACAGTAGGAGGTAATTTGATTTGGGTAATACAAAATTAGTTATTGAACCGCATAAATATATTGGTGAAACATCTGTTATTTCTATGAGATTGCCTAAAGCTATGTTGGCAGAGATAGATAAAGTGGCAGCTGAGACAGGAAGAACCAGAAATGAAATATTAATGCTTAGTTTGGAATATGCTTTAGAAAATATGCAAGTAAATAAGAAATGAGTGAGGGTGAAAAAATGTCTAAATTTGCTATTGAATGTCCGGTATGTGGGAAATATGCTGAGGCAAAAACGGGTTTTTTTGCAAAAAAAAGAATTGATTGTGCTTGTGGAAATGTAATTAATATACGAACTGATAAACTTGCATCAAGAGAGTGTCCGCATTGTGGAAATCAGATTGTATTTGATCAGACAAAGGGCGATGCAGCATATTGTCCTATTTGTCATGAAAAAGTAAATACAATGTCAGAAAAACAACAAGTTGAAGAGTTCTCATGTGCTCAGTGTGGAGTTAGACTGATTACTTCCAGAACTGCTTCAACATATGTGTGCCCTGTATGTGATCACTTAAATGATGTGCAGGAGAGAATCACACAAGAACATATTAATAAAGATGGACTTGCCAGTATCATTAAGTATGAAGGTGACAATGAAACAATTGTATGGAAACATCCTATTGAGGATTTCAATTTAGGATCTCAGCTTATTGTTCATGAAAGTCAGGAAGCTATTTTTTTCAAAGATGGGCAGGCTTTGGATTTGTTTGGCGCCGGTCGTTATACACTTGAAACTCAGCAATTACCTTTGCTTGAAAAGATATATAAGCTTCCAACAGATACAGAAGGAACATTCCATTCGGAAGTTTATTTTATAAATATGGCAACACAAATGGGTATAAAATGGGGAACGGATTCTAAAGTTCGTCTATTTGATCCAACATCAGGTCTTCATTTAGAAATAGGGGCTAGTGGTGAATTTAATATACGTGTAATAAATTCAAGAAAATTGTTATTAAAGGTAGTTGGGACAACCGGCAGTCTTGAGCAATCACAATTACTTGGTAGTGAAAATAAAAAAGGTTATTTTAAGTCGCTTGTAATGACACAGGTCAAGAGCTATCTTGCACAAACCATTAAGGAAAATCAGATTAATATTCTGGAAATTGATTCAGAACTTGTAAGATTGTCTGATTCTTTAAGGGATAGAATAAATGAAAATCTGGAAGATTATGGTTTGATGATGCCGGAATTCTTTATAGGAAGAATTCTTACTCCGGATGATGATCCTAATTTCCGTAAAATGAAAGAACAGTATGCAGAACAATATTTGTTAGTTCGTCAAGAGCAAATTAGAAAAAGTGAGGCAGAAGCAGCAGCACAGCGAAAAGAAGTTGAAGCGACTACAGAGGCGCGAATGAAAATAATTGGCGCACAGGCGGAGGCAGAGGCATATAGATTGAAAGCCGAAGCAGAAGCAATGGAAATGAAAATGAAGGGATATACATATCAGCAGGAAACCTCCAGACAGGTTGGCTTAGAAGCAATGAAAAACGGCTTAGTTGGAAATGGTTCCGGTGGTGCCGGAGCACTTGGTGATTTAGCCGGTTTAGGAGTAAGTCTGGGTGCAATGGGTAGTGTTATTGGAATGACAAAGGATGCAATGCAGCCAATGGTTGATACTGCAGGTCGAATGGGGCAGGTAATAAATAATAATTCTATGCTTACCTGGGATTGTGCCTGTGGTCAAAAAGGCAATGTGGGTAATTTTTGCAGTAATTGCGGTGCCAAACATCCGGAAACAGTAAATACCTGGGACTGTAATTGTGGTCAAAAGGGAAATCAGGGAATGTTTTGCCCAAATTGTGGAAAAAAGCGAGGTGAATAGAAGATGAAAAAGAATATTATTAGAGGATATATTATTTTAGCAATTATATTTGTTTTGTTTAGCGTTATTACAATTGCGATTCCTTTTCAAAAAAATAATGCCAATTTTTGGCTCGCATATATTTTTACAATTATAGCTATTGCATTTCAGATTTATGTATTTAAGTTAGCCTTTTCTAATAAAGAACTGAAAAGCAAATTCTATGGCTTCCCAATAGCTCGAATTGGTGTGATTTACTTAATATTACAGATGATTTTAAGCATACTTGAAATGGCTTTATCAACCGTTATTCCTATCTGGGTATCAATTATTTTAAATATGGTTGTTGTTTCGTTTGCAGGAATAGGGTGTATTGCGACTGATGCGATGAAGGAAGAAATTGAGAAGCAGGATGAACAACTGCAGAAGAACGTAACAAATATGAGAACACTTCAATCATTGACATTATCACTTGTAAATCAGGCAGATAACAAGACTAAGAGAGTAATTCAAGATTTGGCAGATGAATTTAGATATAGTGATCCCGTATCTTGTGCTCAGTCAATTTCATTAGAAAATGAGCTTTCTAATATGGTAAATGAGCTGCAAAAAGCGTTAATTGATAATGATTTTGAATCCGCGGGTGTGATATGTACTAAAGTATCCGGGGTATTGTCTGAACGAAATAGAGTTTGCAAGTTGAATAAATAGGCATTAAAAACAGTAAAAAGGAGAGTTATAAACTAATGACAGTTTTAAAATGTAAAATGTGTGGTGGAGATCTTGAGTTTACAGAAGGATCTTCAGTAGTAGAGTGTGAGTATTGCGGATCTAAAC
>JAFLTG010000041.1 GCA_022510545.1 Lachnospiraceae bacterium
AAGTAGCTAACATTAACGCTTATCTTTTGGAAACGGATAACATTTTTATCGAAAGCAGGACAAGGGCAATCTGTAATGTGCCAGAAATAGGAATAGGAAATAAACCGATAGATGGAGGAAGTTATCTGTTTACTGAAGATGAAATGAAAGAATTTATCAAGGAAGAACCTGCTTCAGAAAAATATTTTAAGCCTTGGTACGGTTCGCAAGAATTTATTAACCAGAAACCAAGATACTGTTTATGGCTTGGCGACTGTTCTCCAAATGAAATAAGAAGTATGCCCAAATGTATGAAACGTGTGGATGCTGTCAGAAAATTTCGATTAGAAAGTACAAGCGCAGGGACAGTAAAGATTGCAGATAAACCTACCCGCTTTCATGTCGAAAATATGCCGAAAAGTACATATATTCTTTTACCAAAAGTTTCATCAGAAAAACGAAGATATATTCCTATGGGATTTATGACTCCAGACATTTTCTGTAGTGATCTGGTGTTTATAGTACCCAATGCAACTCTATATCATTTTGGAGTTTTGACATCGAATGTCCATATGGCATGGGTCAGGGCGGTTTGTGGCCGTCTTGAAATGAGATATCGTTATTCTAAAGATATAGTCTATAATAATTTTCCGTGGTGCAATCCAACAGAAGAACAAATTGCCAAAATAGAGAAAACAGCACAGGGAATTTTAGATGCGAGAGCACTTTATCCTGATAGTTCATTAGCGGATTTATATGATGAAATACTTATGCCGTCGGAATTGAGAAAAGCTCATTTGCAGAATGACAAAGCAGTTATGCAGGCATATGGTTTTTCAATAAGGGATACCACTGAAGAAGAATGCGTGGCGGAACTTATGAAAATGTATCAGGATATTATTGTAAGAAAGGAATCCCGCTAATATGTTTAGAAAGAAAAAATTGGAGGGTATACAAAATAATTATTTAAAGATAAATCCATGTCATTATAGACAACATAATTATTTAATTTACTGTAATGATGTTTTAGTTAGGTGGTTGCAGTGGATAGATGAACATCGATTATGCAGTGTAAGTATTAATTTTGCTAATCAAAAAGAAATGGAAGACTTTCAATCAATAAAAGATAGTGATATTTTTGAGTGGTTAAAAAATAATGGTCATAAGGATGAAATGTATGAAATTAATAGAAGACATATCTTATGTTCATTAGTAACAGATTTTTGTCATTATATGTTAGAGTCTTTTATTTGCGCCTCAAAAATGAAGCCTGCTGTTGCCTATGCATTGCTGAGAAAACCATTGAGAGATAACTTGGCTTACATAGAATGGCTTAGAGTTAATCCAACTGAAATGATTGATAAGTTACTATATTCTGATCCCAGCGAATATGTTTTATCTAAAGAACAGAAAAAACAACATATCGAGAAAATATGTAGTGAGTATCAAATAGATAGACAAAAGGGAATGTTTGTATTTCGCTATGAAAAAAATGCAGATATAAGTCTTGAAAAAATTTGGAATAAAGCCAATCATATAGTTACTACTCAGAATTATACTAAATCTGATAAAGGAGATTTGAATTTTGTCTTTGTTGATGTTGATAAATGGGAACATTTGACATCATATTATTATTCTGTTGTACCTTTAATTATGTCATATGCTTTAGAATTAATTGTTAGTATGTTTGAAGAAATTGCTGGTATAAATGATTTCACGCAAACTATTAATAAAATATTCCTTATATTACATCAGTCATATGGTATGAGTGATGAGTTTTTTCTGGAGACCAAAAAAAATTTAGATGTAGATAGATTTCCAATGATATGCCCACACTGTGGTAAAAACTATATTCTCAATGATACAAATGTAGACCGCATATTGAATAATAAATTTATGTGTAAGAGATGTAAGGGAAAAGTTGATTCCGCGAATTACATATTTGATTTTGAGAATGAAAATATTAATTGGATATTTAATGGTTTGGCATAAACATAATATATGTTGTTTATAGGCATCTCATGCTATGAGTATAAATAGAAGTTATATACTTATAATGTTAAAATTGGAGAAAAATATAGATCAAGATAAATGTATTATAAGAAGTAGCAAATGCAAAATATGAATTTGCAGGATTTAGTTATGCCAAGAGATTCTTTCTACATTTTATATGTAGCAAACCCATGACAATCAAGCAAATATTTCAGCTGGTAACACCTCTCAAGCATCTCTTCAAACAGTTTGTCAGCATCATATCCAATACCTCATTACAAGAAATAAATGTGTATACAACTTTTTTGTTGCGATGTGCTATCATCATGTCACAGGCACAATGCCAAGTCTCGCAGAAAGGAGAAAATATATGACAGAATTTCCACAGAAACCATTCTTAGCAAGCGGAAGTATTATCCCCTATGGAATACTGGAGCAACAACTCAAAGAGGCAAAGAAGAAAGAAGCTTTACGCCAAAAAAGAAAACATGAATTTCTGATTGCTACTTATGGAATTGTTGGTGGTATTATTTCAGCAGTTATATCTTCCCTCATCGTCCTCTGGATACAAGGATTGTTGTAACGATGGACGAGACATAGTCGGATATTATTGCAAGAATCAGTATTAGGATTTGAGCGTATGGTAGTTTTTCTGTAAATAGCTATAAATAATAGGTCTTCTATGGTGAAATCTAAATCATATGAGACCTATTATTATGGAAAGAGAAAAAACTGTTTACAAAGTAAAAATGACAGAGGGATAGTATATGCTTTATAGCAGTTATTTTTAAATATTTTTTCGTTTTGTCTCAGAGAGGTTTTTATTAAGTAAATTTGGATAATCAAACAGTTTTTTTTGTCGTATCATCCAATACAAAAAATCCGTAATAAGTTAAATGATCATCGTCAGCTCAGTATAGTTAAATATCTTAATGATCTTTAAGGGGTGAATAGAAAAATAGGCTTTTTCTATGCCGACTATAAGGTGTTCCCTGTGTAAAAGAAGCTTAGGCCTTATATCATCGTAAGGATTGTCTTTACAGATTGAGTTGATAGATATGTCATGGATATTGGAAAGATATAAAGCTGTGTCAAAACGTATTGCATCATCCTACTGTAAAATAAAATTATGGGTCTAATATGCTGAAAAAGTCGGATTGTAAAGAAATTACAGACACGCATTGCGAGAAAGTGAATAATGTGATATAATACATATATCGCAATGCGTGGAGGAACTGTTTTGGACATAAAAAAAGAAACGAGCAACTCTCTCAGCTAATAATGAGCCTACCAGACACAAAAACCCATTTCTCTTCGCTATGAGCATAACATAGAAGATACCATTTTGTCAATTAATTTTGAAGTGAGAGAATGAATAATGAAATTGTAAGCATAAAAAAGAAGCGAGTACGCCGTTTTAGTCCGAAGACCGTACGGTAGAAAACCGCTTCTTTTCAAAACGAGACTATCACGAAACTTATGTGGTGTCAAGAAAATTTTAGAAGAGGGGAATCAATATGGATATAGCAAAAAGAATAACAGAACTTCGTGAGGAGGCGGGCGAGAATAGGAAAGAATTTTCGTTACATACAGGAATACCCGTCCGCACGTTAGAAGATTGGGAGGCGGGGCGTCGCACTCCACCGGAATATATTCCCCAGCTGATAGAGTATCAGCTGAAATATGAGAAGCTGTTAAAAAGCAATAAGAAGGGTTAACACGAATGTTTCCAAGGAAGGTTTTCTCTGATTTGTTTGTAAAAAAGCAATAGAAATTTATGGAAATTGAAGAAAATTCACTTTCCTTATGCGCTACAAGGACATTTACAAAATAAAGCACGGCTAGAAAAAACTTGAGATTCCAATTTGGAACCTCAAGATAAGATATAGTATGCAATGATTTACAATAGGAGGGTTAAGTGACAATTCAAAAGGAGAAAGGAATTACTTCAAAAGACGATAAAGAGGCTGCTATTGTAGAAATGACACAGTTTAATATTGAAAATTTAAGATGCTTTCGGATAAATAAAAGCTTATTGAAGTTTTTATCCAATCATAGTAAAATAAATTATAAGCTGGTACATCAGCCGAAGTTACTTAAAAATAGGTTAAATGAGGAGGTAAAGACAAGATGAGTGTAACAACTACATGTACTGCGGAGGAAGCATTAAAGAAATTGAAAGATGGCAATGTGCAATATCTTGAATCAAAGAATAGCATAGGCGACGTATCTTTAGATATCCGCAAGAAGACCTGCGCTGAGGGACAGACACCTTATGCAATCGTAATCACCTGCTCTGATTCAAGAGTTATACCTGAGAGCATTTTTAATGCCGGTATAGGAGATATTTTTGTAATCCGTGTGGCTGGTAATGTAATTGATAATCATCAGCTTGGAAGTATCGAATATGCTGCAGAGCATTTGGGAAGCAATCTGGTTGTGGTTATGGGTCATAATCACTGTGGAGCAGTGGGAGCAGCAATTGCTGGTAATGCAGAAAGTTTCATAAAATCTATCACAGACGAAATCACTAAAGCAATTGGTGGTGAAAAGGATGATTACAAGGCTTGCTGCTTAAATGTGAAGAACAGTGTGAAAGTGATAGAAGATAAACTGAAGCTTCAACCGGGTGCGAAGGTATGCGGTGCAGTGTATCACTTAGAAGATGGAAAAGTAGAGTTTTTATGATTTAAATCGGTATTAAATCGGATGATATAAACAGAGATAGGGCAGTTATAAACATAACAGAGTTTATGGCTGCCCTTATTGCGTTGATAATTAATTTTTGATATAGTAAACATTATAGAATATGCGTGTTTGATAATACGTTTATAAACGTGAAAAGTCTATATGAGATGTAATATCTAATATGAAAGGAAATTGTGATGATTCAGAAGAAAAAAAGAAGTCTTTTGGTGACTTTGGCCCTGATGATTTTACTGGGCGGTTTACTTCATAAAGATACGGTAATGACAGTACGGGCGAATCCGGGGAGTGCGTTTTCCATTGAGGCGGAGATGATGCCTTCAAATAAGGAAACTTATGATGTCAGGCTTACCGTTGAGAATCAGGGAGAAGACTGGGAGGGCGCGGTGCGCCTTATCGTAGAGGAGGATTATCGCAAACCAGTTGCATATGATACCGCCCTTTCACTGCCTCAGGGAAGTAAAAAGCAATTTGTTGTTAAGGTGCCGGTGAATAGTGTTGATAACCCTAATGGGACAGTGATTGTTACTCTTTTGAACAAGAAGGGTGAAGAGATTGCGAAGAAGGAGTTTAAACGCCTTCTGGTGGAACAGATGGAAAGCTTGTCTATGGGTATTTTGAGTGATGCATATTCGCAGCTTACATATCTTGATATGGGCGGAGGCGAGATTTATTTTTATGATAAGCTTTATCCGATCAAACTGGTGGAGCTTCAGCAGGGTAATCTTGAAGAGATGCTGGACACATTGACTATACTGGTCATTGATCACTACAATACCGGTATTCTTACGAAAAAAGAATTGCAGGCTATAGAGCTTTGGAATATGGCCGGTGGCGTGTTGATCATAGGAACCGGAGAATATGCGGAGGATACGCTTAAGAGTTTTGGCGGCAATTATCTTGGAATAAGTTATTTTGGCATTCAAACTCCGGAAGAAATGCCGGAAAACGATTCGGAAACTGATTCAGAAACTGAACAGGAAACTTATTATGGAAGTAAATATGTGGACTGGTCACAGATAACCATAGCGCAGTTACAGGGTGTAGGTAATTTGTTTTCCGATTATTACACCCAGTCTTATGCAGGATCTATGGGAAGCGGCAGTGTATGTGTACTGCCGTATTCACTCATTCAGATTGGGAGCGTGGGGGATGCCTTTTTAGGCTACAGCCAGAAGGATTTCGTAATGCAGCTACTGGAAAATGCTTCTAATTATGCCAGCTCACGTTATTCCTCTTATTCTTCGGATTATAATAGTTTCAGTTACTATACCTCAAGAGTGCTGGGAATGTTGGGAAACAGCAACAGTATTCTCAACTTTGGTATTTTGAAGGCTATTGTAATCATATATGTAATTTTTGTAGGCCCTATACTCTATTTAATACTGCGTTTTATAAAACGTAGGGAACTATATTGGATTGCTGTTCCGGTGACGGCTGTTTTGGTAATCGGTCTGGTATTTCTTGCCGGACGTGGCTTTGAGGTAGTAAATACCAGGGTATATTCCGTCACGGTAAAAGACCTTGCTGAAAACGGTAAGAGCGTGACTTATATGCACTGCTATGATGCCGATCGGAAAGAGTGGGATATAAGATTGGCTGAAGGTTGTGAATTTGCAGGACCACTTAGTACTTCCTCTTATTATAGCGGATTAGAAGATGCGCCATACTATTATCATATTAAGAAGGAGGGAGACATTTTCTCCATTGGAATCAATCCGGGTTCAAATTTTGAAGATAGCTATTTTTATATAAAAAATACAAAAGATAAGGATGCGGTAAAAGGCGGTTTGACGTCACAAGATGTTTATGTTGACGGCAGGGGCATCAGCGGAACGATTTCTAATAAAACCAATAAGGATCTGGATTATTTTGCAGTTATATGTAATGACTCAGTGTATGTTTTTGAAAATCTTCCGGCAGGAGCATCCTGTAATCTGCAGGATAAATCGATTTTTGGCTCGTCAGGCTCTTATTACAGTTCATATATCTATAACTTTTTGGAAGATTTGTATGAAGATAAAGAGTACGAAAAAATCAGTGCTCTCTCTGCATTGGGAGTAGGACTTTGTGATGTTTATCCTCAGTCTGATCCAAGTGTTTTTATTGTTATTGGTGTGGTAAAAGACTGGGACAAGGCTGCAAATGACAATTGCAGTGAGGTGTCTTACGGATGTCTCTACTCGGTTCAATAGGAGGTGCAATATGCTCTATATCAATAATTTATCTAAAAATTATGGCTCTTTTACGGCTGTAAATCATTTATCATTGCATATTCCTGAGGGAGATTTATTCGGGTTTGTGGGACCTAACGGTGCCGGAAAGACGACCACTATCCGCATCGTCTGTGGTCTGTTAAAAGCCAGTGAGGGTTCCGTGCACATCGGAGGGACTGCGGCTGCCGTGGGCAGCAGGGAAATGAAGCGGATGATTGGATATGTTCCCGATTTTTTCGGAGTATATGATAATCTTAAGGTAAAAGAATATATGGATATGTATGGTTCCATGTACGGGATGCATTCAAGGGATATTGCTAAGCTTACAGATGATTTACTGGAGCTTGTTAATCTTTCGGATAAAAAGGAGTTCTATGTAGATACTCTATCCCGTGGTATGAAGCAGAGACTGTGTGTGGCAAGGGCACTTTTGCATAATCCCAAACTTTTGATTCTGGATGAACCAAACTCCGGTCTTGACCCAAGGGCAAGAGTGGAGATGAAGGAGTTGTTAAAAAATCTTCATTCAATGGGAAAAACAATTATTATCAGCTCTCATATTTTGTCTGAACTTTCTGAGATGTGCAATAGTATCGGGATTATGAACCGTGGACAGCTTGTAACCGCCGGACGCATTGAGGATATTATGAGGCATATCGCGGGAGGTTCACGCATTCATATTCGTATTGTTTCCGATATGGAACCCGCCATACGTATACTTAAGGAGCACGCAGGAGTTACGGTAGAGTCCGTGCGGGAGAATGAGGTGATTATAAACTACAGTGCGCCAGAGGTGGAAATCTGCGCATTGATTGGACGGTTAATTCAAAATAATGTTATACTTACAGGCTTTAGCAAAGAAGAAGGTAGTCTGGAATCGCTGTTTATGCAGCTGACAGGAGGTGCGCAATGAAAATCCGATTGAATCCGATTGTTAAGAAAGATTTGCAGGTGACGGTTCGCAGTATGCGTATCAGCTGGGGCCTATTTGCCTATGAAGCGGCGCTGACTGTGGCATTTCTGCTGGCACTGCTTGTAATTCAGGCTCAGAGTAGTTATAGCAGCGGAAATGTCTATAGTTCACTGGTATATCTGTTTCCCGTTGTTGCGGTGGCGCAGGTATTTATTGTAGCGCTATATGTGCCCATTATTACGGCATCTTCCATTTCTGGAGAGAAGGAGAGACAGACCTTTGATATTATGTTAACCACAAGTATGTCGCCATTCTCTATTGTATTTGGAAAAGTGATGTCTGCGGTGCTTCGTATTCTGTTTTTTGTGGCGGCAAGTACCCCGATTATGGCTTTGTCTTTTGTGGTGGGAGGACTTAGCTGGAGCAATCTGTTTTTTTATCTGCTTGCTCTTATTCTCTTTTCGGTATTTGCAGGAAGTATAGGGATTTTTGCTTCTTCTTTATGTCGTAAATCCGTTGCAGCGGTACTTTTGTCCTTTGCAATGTATTTCGTAGTATATTTTATGACTTTTTTGCCGGTGCTTTATTTCTCCATTTTTGGAAGAGGGAAATATGGAGAGTCAATGCTTTTGCTGCTGTGGAATCCCGTGGTGTTTTTTGAGGAGTTTTTCATGCAGATGATGTCGGAGGAATCTCTTTTTAGTATGGGGAACAGGATTTTTAGCAGAAACCAGATTGGCATTATAACATATTATCTGTCAAATGGAAAGATATGGATGTTTGTTTCGGCAGGATGCATTCTTCTTTTGTCTTTTCTGTTTATGGCATGTTCTGCATGGAAGATAAATCCTATGAACTCTAATCCCGGACGTAGAAGCGGTAAAAAGAAAGCGGTATAAAAAAGTGGAAAAAGAGATTAACAAATAAGAGTCTGCAAAAAGAAGGCAGGGAAGTAAATGGAACAGAGAGAATTTATAGATATTATACGATCATATCGCCGGCGGCTGAATCTGGCCGGATTTCTGAATAGATTGATGTTTGCATTGAGCATTGGTGCAGGTGTGGGCATTGTGTTTCAGCTGCTTTCTTTTGTGATGCCGATATATTATGTAAACCATTACACGGTAATTGCACTTATATTGGCTGTGGCAGCGGCTGCCTTTGTATCCTTGGTAAGGCGAAGCACTATGAAACAGACCGCATTGGTGATGGACAGCTTTGGTTTTCAAGAACGTATTATTACGGCTTATGAGAATATTAGGGAAAATGGGATATTACCTGCACTTCAGCGTAATGATGCAATGGAGCGTTTAAAAAGGCAAAGTGACAGGATCAGGATTCCACTGTGGCCTAACCTGAAAAAAATGGCGTTGCCGTTTGTGCTGCTTGCAGTGATGATTGGTATTTCGTTTATTCCTTCACGAATGAAAGAACAGGCCAAAGAGCTTCATCAGATACAAAAAGAAGCCAGGGAGAAAGAAGAGGAGATTGAAGAAGTTTTAGATAAACTGGAAGAATTGGCAGAGTTAGAAAAAGATACACTGACACCGGAGCAAATTGCCCAAATGCAGGAGATGGTGGAAAGTCTTCAGGCATCTATGAGCGAATATCAGCAGGCAGCATCTGCGGAAGCATTGCAGTCAGCAGGAGAGAAGCTTAATTATAAATATGTGGATATGAGCAGTAAGATGTCAGCTCTGGCTAAGAGTATGCAGGAAGGTGCATCGGTTTCACCCATGTCCGCGGAGTCTATGCAGGCAATGGCGGATAAATTGAAAGAGATGAGTGGAAATACTTCCCCGGAGGGAGGCAGTCTTGCCTCTAATGAGGGACAGAACGGTCAGGATAATAATTCGGACGGCCAAGGCAATGGCCAGAGCGGACAGAACAACGGTCAGAACAGCCAAGGCAATGATCAGAACGGGCAGAGTAATGGACAAAACGGCCAAGGCAGTGATCAGGGCGGACAAAATGGCCAAGGCAGTGATCAGAGCGGACAAAATGGTCAAGGCAGCGGTCAGGATGGTCAGGGCAATGGACAGGGAGATCAGGGCAGCGGACAGAATGGTCAAGGTGACAGTTACGGTAACGGACGTGGAACCGGAAGTGTTAATTATGCGCATGATTATGTCAGCATTCCTAATGATATTGCAGACAGCGACAACCTCACGGGAAACAGCGTAGATCATAACAATTCCGAATATTTTCGTGCTCAGAACGGCTTAAGCTGGGAGGGGACGCATATTCCCTATGATGAGGTCATTGAAAGCTATGAAAAAAATGCATATGAAGGTATTGCTTCCGGGAAGTATCCCAGTGGTATGGAGAACGTAATAAAGGAGTATTTTTCCAGTTTCTAATAAGGTGTAAAATCAAAACTTGTCACCTGCGAGTTTGTGCTGTCAGCTTAAGCAACGCGGGTTGAGAAAGGAGAATGACTACCTAGATGAGTGAATTAGATAGAAACAGGCTGCAGGATCCGGCATATATGTCGCAGTGGATTGTAGACTGCGAGAGAGAGATTAGAAAGGGAATGATAGGACAGGGAGAAATAATCCGTCAGGTCATGCTTGCCATGCTGACCGGCGGAAATGTGTTGTTAGAAGGTATGCCTGGGTTGGGAAAGACCAGACTTGTCAGTACCATCGGTAGGGTTTTTGATCTGTCTTTTAAGAGAATACAGTTTACACCGGACTTGATGCCCAGTGATGTTACCGGTACCAATATAATTATTAAAAACGAGAATGGAAGTTCCTTTTCCTTTGAGAGGGGACCGATTTTTGCCAATTTAATCTTGGCGGATGAAATTAACCGTGCTACACCCAAGACACAGTCTGCGTTGTTGGAGGCTATGCAGGAACATACGGTGACTGTGGGTAATGACAGTCATGTTTTGCGGGAGCCTTTTTTCGTTTTGGCTACACAGAATCCTATTGAGAACGAGGGAACTTATCCGTTGCCGGAAGCACAGTTGGATCGTTTTATGTTTAAGATTCTGGTACGATTTCCCTCCAAGGAAGAGCTTAAGGGGATTGTCTATCTGACAGAAGGCAGCGAAGCGCCATACATCGAAAAGAAGATGAATGGTGAGGGGCTGCTGGCGGCAAGAGCATTGATAAACCGTATTCCGATAGCGGATGCGGTTATGGATTATATTCTGGACATTGTCATGGAAACTCATGCGTCTAATCCTTATATCCGTGAGGGAGCAAGCCCAAGAGCGGCGCAGGCATTGATTCGTGCCGCCAGAGCCGAAGCTTTTATGGAAGGCCGTTTTAATGTTTCTTTTCAGGATGTGGAATGGGCGGCATATCCGGTGCTGAGGCATCGTATTCTGCCAAGTTTTGATGCAATTAGTCAGGGAGTGTCCGAAGATGACATAATCAGGGGTATTCTTAGCACAAAGAAACCACAGATTTAATATGACAAAATACCATAGGTCTAGGAAAAGTATGCAAACTAAGAAAAAGAGTGTTTACTAGGGGGAAATATGAAACTGGATGCTGCATTTTTTGATACATTATCCCGGCTGCGACTGTCTATGGGACACAAATCTTCCATGAACCTGAGCGGAAACCGCAAATCAGTGCAAAAGGGTTCATCTACGGAATTTTCGGATTTTCGGGAATATATGCCGGGAGATGACATACGCCGTATTGACTGGAATGCCTACGGACGACTGGACAGATTCTATATAAAAGAATATATGGAAGAGAAAGAAGCCGTGGTCTCGATTTTGATTGATACCAGTGCTTCTATGAATTATGGGGAAAAGAAAAAGAGCGATTTGGCCGCAATGCTGGCTGCAACTATGGCCTATATAGGTCTTGGTAATATGGACAGAGTGCTGATCTATGATATGCAGAGGATGGATGTTCCTTTTGTGGCAAACGGCGGAAAAAGAGCATTTCCCAGGCTGGCAGATTGGCTGGAGCAGCGTTCATTTGACGGCAGGGCAGATATAGTTGAAGCGCTCAAACGGCTTCCTGCCAAAGGACCCGGTATGACAATTGTAATCAGTGATTTTTTACAGGAGGATTTTGTGGATCAGGGTAGAGAAACTGTAAAAAAATTGCTGCGTTTTTTGGATTACCGCAGGCAAAAGGCGGTATTTTTGCATGTACTGGCAGGAGAGGAATTATCCATAGGAATGACCGGTACCAGAAATCTCATTGATATGGAAGACAAAAGTACATTGCGCCTTACTCTGGATGCTGCAAGTATCCGCATTTACGAGAAGGCCATACAGGAGTTTATAACGGGCTTTGAAAAAGAGTGCGCAATAGCAGGGGCAGTTTATGCCGTGTGCAGTACGGAAGTTGATTTTTATAAACTGATTTTTCAGGATTTAAGGATGCTATATGATATTTGAAAGTTTATGGCCGCTGTTTTTTCTGGCAGCGGTTCCGATTATTATAATTTTATACCTGTTGAAACCGAAAGGGATCGATCATTTTATTTCATCCAATCTTTTGTGGCAGAAATTTTTGAAAAATGAGCAGTCACGCACCTTTTTTGAAAAATTTGTGCACAATCTTCTCATGTATCTTCAGATTCTTATAATTGGTCTTCTGGTAATTGCATTGATGTCGCCTTTTATCAGAGCTGAGGGTCAGGAGGGCGGAAGGAAGATTCTGCTTGTTGACACCAGTGGAAGTATGCAGCATGTGGATGATTCGGGGAAGAGCCGTTTAGAGCAGGCTGTAGAGCAGGCCTGTGATTACGTGCGCGCATCTGGCGATGCACAGTTTTCCGGAAATTCACAGGTTTCAGGAGCTGCTAAGTTTTCACTGGTGACGGTGGATGGAACAGGCGTGAATCTGCTGGCAGTGGACATTACGGATACGGACAGTCTGGTGAGTACCTTGAAAGGGCTGGAGTGTAGCGACAGCAGCGGAAGTCTTACGGCCGCCCAGAATATTTTGGATACTCTTTCGGGGGAAGATACGGAAAGTGCGGCCAGGCTTATAGTCTATACGGACGGAGCGGGAGCGGCTGACTTTGATTCACTGGTAAGTTCCGCCGGTAAGGAACTTCATGTTGTGGGAGAACCTACAGCAAATGTGGCCAATGAATACACCGTTTTTTCTCTGCGGGAGGACGGATTTTATGATGTGATGGTCAGTATGACCAACTACAGTGATAGAGAGGCCTCTTTTGACGTGGGGCTTTACGACGAAGGAGAAGAGCTGATAGCCTTAAGTCAGATGCATCTTGCAGCCGGGGAAACCAAGATCTGTCTGTTTGAACAGGTTGACTGGATTGGTCAAAATATTGAATCGCGTCTTAGCGGGATTTCTTTTACCGGTGGCGGCAGTGACAGTCTGGCTAAGGACAATGTATCACAGGCGGTGAAGAATCGAAGCAATCTCATCGACGGCCTGTTGGTGGGAGACGGGAATACTTTTATTGAGAAGGCTTATCAGGCTGTTACAGGGAACAGTATTGCCAGAGCAAAAAGCGATACCTCCACGGAGAACAATGCATATAATGTGGTGATTTATGATGTGAATAATGCCCCTCAGACAGAGGAGGGGAATAAACTGCTGTTTGGAGATGTCCGGGATGAGTCTGTTGAAAAGCTGGAAAATGTGGTATTGGATATGACAGACTGTGACCTGACTGCTGGTATGACCGGTTTCACCATTGGTGTGAATACTGCTTATTGTTTTACACTTCCGGAGGGTGCAGAGAGCTTTCTGGAGTACGATGGAAAATGTGTAGGGTATTACGGAGAACGAGACGGCAGGAAAGAGGTTGTAGTGGGTTTTGACATAAGGGAGTCTGATTTTCCGCTGCGGGCAGAGTTTCCGGTGTTTCTGGCCAATGCCATGATTTATCTGTCAGACACCTCCCTGCTTGCCACCAATGTCTATTATGCGGGAGAAGAGCTTGTTCTACAGCCATGGGCGGAGCTTGATATGACAGAAGTGGATATCAGCCTGCGCAAGGCGGGCTTGTATCAAGTGGGAAACGGAGATTATCAAGAGTCCTATGTTGTAAGATTTCGAACTGATACTGAGTCTGACGGGCAGACAGAGGCGGCTTCCGTCAGTGATTCCGAAGAGTTAAGTCTGCAAAAAGTGAAGAGAACTCTGCGAAATCTCTTTTTGCTGCTTGCACTGATATTCTTAGTGGCAGAGTGGATAATTTATGTGCGTCAAATGCGGTACAGAGGAAAATTTTATCTTGTATTTCGCTGTATAGTATTTGTGAGTGTGCTTATGGCACTATTGGGTGTAAGCATTAAGATAGGCAGCAACGGTATTGCAACGGTATTTGTGGTGGATCTCTCTGACAGCAACGAAGAACATCTGGAGGAGATGGAAAATTACCTGAGTAAGACTGTGGCTGATATGCCTTCCCGTAATGTGTACGGTATAGTGTCATTTGGAAAAGATGCGCTTGTGGAGCAGTTTTTGACATCAGAGAAGCATTACGCAGGTCTGATGACAGTACCGGAGATGTCGGCAACCAATTTTGAGGATGCCGTTTCAAGGGCACTTACACTGATTCCGGCAGATTATAATGCAAGATTGGTGGTATTGACGGACGGAAAAGAAACCGGAGGCGACATCCGTCATATGGCGCAGGCACTCTCTGCCAGTCGGGCGGAGTTTTTAACATTGCTTTATGAGAATGAAGAGACAGAGGATGCATATATTGAAAATGTTACGCTCCCTGCAAATCTGCATCCCGGGGACAAGTATTCTATAACAGTGCTGGTTGAGAGTAATTATGAAACTGACGCCGTAATAGAGCTATACAATGGAAGCAGGGCTGCAGCAGCCAGTGAGGTGCATCTGAATAAAGGCAGCAACCGCTTTGTGTTCAGTCAGCAGGTAGATGATGATGAAAGCAGCAATAATATGGAAATATTGCGGGTACAAGTGAATGCAGTGGGCGACACTTGCCGGGAGAATGATGTTTACAATGCTTATTCCATAGTGGAGGCTGCTCCCAGAGTATTGGTCATTTCCGGAAGAAATACCAATGTTTCAGGCTTCACATCGGCATTGAGTGCGTCAGGTTGTGATTACAATGTAGTATCTTCCTTGAATGCACCGGATAATATAGACGATATGCTTGAGTACAAGTCAATTATTCTGGTGGATACCTATATTGACGATTTACCCGGAGGTTTTCTGGATAATCTGGAAACCTATGTGAAAGATTATGGATGCGGCTTTGTCTGCTGCGGTGGAGAGGACAGCTTTGCTCTTGGAGGATATCGCGATACGGTACTGGAAACAGTACTTCCGGTGGATATGGAACTTAGAGGTGTAGATGAGAAACCTTCTATGGCTATGGTTATGGTAATTGACCGCTCCGGAAGTATGTCAGGTTCAGCCCTCGGTTCAGATGTGAGCAATCTGGATGTTGCAATCAAGGCTGCCGTTGTTGCCGTGGATAATCTGAGAGAGTCAGACTATGTAGGAGTACTGACTTTTGATGATATGTATAAATGGCAGGTGGAGCTGACTCAAGCAGATGACAAGTCAGAAATCAAAGATGAAATCAAGGGAATAGACGAAGGCGGCGGTACTACTATCAAGCCCGCGCTGAAGGAAGCTTTCAGGGTTATTTCCCAGTCTGAGGCTTCGATTAAACACGTAGTTCTGCTTACGGATGGTATGGGAGAAACCACGGATTTCAGGGATGTGGTGAAGGCATATAGTGACAGTGGCATTACACTTTCTACCGTAGCGGTAGGTGACGGCTCGGATACACAATTATTAGAGAGCCTTGCCAATAATTGTGGCGGACGGTATTATTATTCCGATATATCAAGTGATATTCCCAAAATTTTTGCACAGGAGGTCTTTCTTGGAGGGGATAGCTATATTCAGAATGGAAATTTTGCATTGTCCGTAAGAACAGGTCATGAATTGACGGCAAATCTTTTTGGCGAGGGCTGGCCCATTCTTTATGGATATATTTCAGCAACACCCAAGACCGCGTCCAGTACCATTATTTCATCCGCTGAGAAGGATGATCCTATTCTCACGGTATGGCAGTACGGTCTGGGGCGGACCGTGGCATGGAACAGTGATGTTACGGGAGAGTGGAGCGGTGCATTTGTCGGAGAAGAGGACTATGTCCAACTCTGGAAGCGTATTGTGGACTATTCCACCGGTAACGTCAATATGGGTGAAGACAGGGTTAATGTGGTAACTGCCGGTGAAGAGACGCAGATAGTCTATCAGACGGAGGGCTATAGCGGTGACACAGAGATTATGGCAACGATTATCGACCCGGAAGGGAATAGTGAAGATGTTAAGCTTCACGCCACGGCACCGGGAACCTATGAGATGACTCTGCCCACATCCGATGCAGGTTTGTATCATTTCAATATACGGCGTATGGAAAATGGGGAGATTCAAAACTATATGACCACGGCGGCTGCAGTACAGTTTTCATATGAATACAAATTTGATGTTAGTACGGCCAGGTATTTAAGTTTTGCGCAGCAGTACGGGAGACTTATTTCCCCAGATGAGAATATCTGGACGAATATAACTACCGGTGCCGGAGAGAAACGCTCCCTGGCCAACTGGCTGATTGGACTTGCAATATGTCTGTTTCTGGCTGATGTGGCAATGAGGCGGTTCCAGTATGTGCCTGGGTGGATACAGGTGAAGAAGATGCTTGGGAAGGTCAGACATGTGGAGAATGGACGTATGCAGGATGAGCAGAAGTCTGCTTCATGGGTGCAAGACTCACAGGAGGCAGTAGATGCGCCGGATGTGTCTATGCAGGTTCCTGAAATGGGTCAAAAGTCCGTGAAAGACAAGAGTTCCAAAAAGGAAAAGAAATCCAAACAGTCGGAACAGACGCTGGACACTTCACAGCTTTTAAAGAAGAAAGATGACAGGAATATCTAATGTCAGGCAAGGTATAAATAGGTTGTTTTAACTTATAGAATGTTGGAAATTACGGAGGCGGGCTAAAATGCAATATAAAGGCGCAATTTTTGATATGGATGGCTTGCTCTTTGATACGGAGCGTGTTTTTCAGGAAACCTGGCATGAAATTGCCGGTGAGAATAATGTTGTACTGGATAAAAGTTTTCTAAAAACCGTAACGGGAACGAGCGGCGAAAGGCTGTGCAGGGTGATAGAGGAATTTTACCATATATCAGATGGCAAACCCCTTGTAGATGACTGTACGGAAAGAGTAAGGAAAAAACTGTCAGTAAATGTGCCAATCAAGGAAGGTGCATTTGAAATATTGGATTATTTTAAACAAAATAACATTAAAATGGCAGTTGCAAGCAGCAGCCGCATAGAGCAGATTGAGTCAAATTTAAAGATATCGGGCATAAAAGATTATTTTGATGCAGTAGTCAGCGGAACGGAAGTAAGTCATGGAAAACCTGCGCCTGACATTTTCCTGTATGCGGCCAAGCGTATTGGGTGCAAGCCGGAGGAATGTTTTGTTTTTGAGGATAGTGAAAACGGAATAAAGGCCGGACATGCTGCAGGATGTATGACCGTTATGGTGCCTGATTTAATGGAGGCCTCTCCTGAAATCCGTCCATATTGCTATAAAGTATGCTCAAGTCTTCTGGAATTTGTGCAGAATTTGTGAACTTTAATATTACTCTTTATTTTTTTGATAAATTGTGATAAATTATTTGAGTAGGAATTTTTATGAAAGAGGGAAGGACATATAAAATGGCAAACAATAATACAAACATGAGTAAGAGTAAAGCTAAGCGAGAGGCGCAGAGAAAGCAGAATGAGAAGATGCGCCGCCAGCGGCTTATATCCAAAATAACAAGTACAGCTATAATAACTGTAATTGTATTACTTATTGCCTGGGCAATAGGAAAACAGATTTATATATTGGCTATTCGTACTAAACCGATTTCTGATTACAGCGCAGGACTGACTGCTGACGGTAAGATAGAGGATACTGATGTATTATCAGCTCTTACATTGGTGGATTACGAGAACATTTCCATACCTGATGATGAAGTGAAGGCTTCTGAAGAAGATGTTAACGAGGAAATCGACTCAATGCTTGAGGGTTACATGGAATTCAGTTCTGATACGGATGTTGAAATTGCTGATGGCGATGAGGTAAACATCGATTATGTAGGAACTATTGATGGTGTTGAATTCGAAGGCGGAAACAGCGAAGGTGCAGGCTATGACCTTACAATAGGTTCCGGTTCTTTTATAGATGATTTTGAAGAACAGCTTATAGGCCATAAAGTAGGAGAGGACGTAACGGTAGAAGTTACTTTCCCTGAAGATTATGGCGATGATGAGGTGGCCGGTAAAGATGCAAGCTTTGCAGTTACCATAAATGCCATTAAGATTGCCCCGGAACTCACTGATGAGTTTGTAGAAGAAAATCTTGCTGATACCGAGGAAGTTACGACAGTAGATGAATATCGTGCGAAGATAGAAAATAATTTTTATGAGGAGAATCTTGAGGAATATCTCACCAATTATATAGTAGAGAATTCTACTGTAAATTCCTATCCTAAAAAATATCTGAAAAGTATGAAGGGTATTATCAAGGATGGTGATAATATGGGAGACGATATTGATGATGAAATCGAGTATGAAAAAGAGCTTACCGAACGTGCACAGGAAGATGTAAAAGAAGCTATGGTATATCAGGCGATTTTTGAAAGTGCAGGACTTGAATTTGATGTGGAAGCGTACTTTGATGAGATGCTTGAAGAAAATGGTGAGGACTATGTAAATAGTATGAAAGAATCCTATGGCGAGGGTTATTTGGCTCAGAGAGAAATGAGAAATATGGTAGTAGATTATTTGATGGATTTGTACAGATAAATTAAAGAAATAGGGATAAATATTAAGGGTGCCGCTGTTTGTGCGGCACCCTTTTTTACCATAACTTCAAAAGCCGAATGAGTGTTTTTGCTATTTTGTATACAGGTGTTTCAAGAGCGGAAGCGGCATTTTTTATCTCTTTGCGTATTTCGATGTGCTGAGGACAATGACTTTCGCATTTGCCGCATTGTATACACTGGGATGCGCTGCTGGTATCCTTACGCATTGCGGTACACTGAAGATAATCCATTCTGCCGGATTTTTTACCCTCGGAATACATTGCGTTGTAGCAGCGGAAAGTTCCGGGTATGTCAACATTTCTGGGACAGGGCATACAGTAGCCGCAGCCTGTGCATCCCACTTTTACGTTTTTGTCAATTTCCTTTTTGACAAGTTCTATAAGTGCTTTGTCAGAATCGGTCATACAGCCTGAATGGGCCTCAGAGGCAGTACGTAAATTCTGTTCTACCATTTCAATAGAATTCATACCTGAGAGTACACAGGTGACCTCCGGCTGGTTATATAACCATTTAAAAGCCATTTCTGCCGGAGTGCGATGCTCAGGGTCTTTTTTAAATAATGCCTTGGCAGATTCCGGAAGCAAATCGACAAGACGACCGCCGCGAAGCGGCTCCATTATGATTACCGGAAGCCCCTTAGAGTGTGCATATTTAAGTCCTTCAACACCTGCCTGAGAATTTTCATCCATGTAGTTGTACTGAATCTGACAAAAATCCCAGTCATAAGCATCCACAAGCTGTTTAAACATATCAGAACTGCCATGGTAGGAAAACCCGATATTTCGTATTTGTCCCGACGAGAGTTTGCCTTCTATCCATTCAATGATTCCCATTTGCTTTAACTTGTTCCAGACGGAAACATCGCTTAACATATGCATAAGATAGAAGTCTATGTAATCTGTCTGGAGGCGTTTCAGTTCTTCCTGAAAAGTCTTTTCAACCCCGTCCATGGATTTGATCAGATAATGAGGAAGCTTGGTTGCTATATATACTTTGTCTCGGCAATTGTTACGATGTATTATCTCTCCGACAGCAGCCTCACTGCCGGGATATATGTAAGCCGTATCCAGGTAATTAATGCCGCCTTCAATTGCGGCCATAAGTTCTTTTTCAGCTTTATCTATATCTATGCCGCTGCCTTTTTTGCTAAAGCGCATACAACCGTAACCAAGAATTGAAATGTCGTTACCTTTTTTATCTTTACGATATTGCATATTGACCTTGCCTTTCATAATAACTAATGTTATTCATTTGGTGTTTTGTTAAGTATATAATTAACTATATGTTGTATAATTTTTATTATTAAATAGCAATATGTATTATTATATAAGCTGTTTAGAAGAATGTCAAATGCTATGTGAGGCATGGTAATAACAGGCTGAGTTGTATATTGATTTAACAAATAACATAATGTAAAATGTATTTGGACAGGACAAGGCGGTAAAGCGAGGTATTAAGAGATGATAAACACGATTATTTTTGATATAGGAAATGTACTTGCGGATTTTACATGGAGAGAACATCTTGAGAAACAGGGGTATTCAGGCGTTTTGTTTGAACGTATAGCCAATGCAAGCATCCTAAGTGATGCCTGGAATGAATATGACAGGGCGGTACTTAGTGATGAAGAGATTATACAGCGTTTTGTGGACAACGATCCGGAAATAGAAGATGAAATCAGACGCTGCTTTGCCAGCAAGAAGGGCATGGTGACAAGAAACGACTATGCAATTCCGTGGATAAAGGACTTGAAGCAAAGAGGATATAAGGTACTGTATCTTTCCAATTTTGCTAAATCGGCGGAGATTGAATGTGCAGAAGCACTGGATTTTATGCCTTATATGGATGGCGGCATTCTTTCACACAGGGATAAAGTAATCAAGCCGATGCCTGAGATTTATCAGCTATTAATAGATAGATACGAACTGAATCCCGAAGAATGTGTATTTATAGATGATACAGAAAAAAACCTGACAGGTGCGTCAGGTTTTGGAATACATACAATATTATTTAAAACTTATGAACAGGCTAAGGAAGAACTCGAGAAAATATTGCACTAATCTTCCAAACGCCCGTCCTCTGCATTATTGCGTCTGTCCTTGACCTTGCCATAGAGCCAGATGTATATCCAGAGTAGGATGGGCAGACCTATAGAAGCAACCAGACAGGCTGCAAATAATCTGCCGGAACCCGAAAAATCCAGGCAGGCAACCACTAATGTGACTATATACATAGAAACAAGTATAACGACACAGATTAAAGCCGCAATTTGTTTGGGGCTTCTTTTTTTCTTTTCTTCCATAATTATTCTTCCTGAGTTCGTATTATTTACACGATTCTACTGAACATTCAGTCCGTTAATTGTCTCGGTAAGGCAGGATAATCTTAAATTGATTTCCTTACTGGTTTCCGCCATACCGCTTGCAAGTTTCTGTACTTCGGCAGCAACGACTGCAAAACCTTTACCGGTCTCTCCGGCACGTGCTGCTTCTATGGATGCATTCAGCGCAAGCATATTCTGTCTCTGACTGAATGCGGCAATCTGTGATGTGCTTGCATTGGCAGCTTCAATTTCTTCTGCGGCCTTGGCTATGCCGTTTGTCAGTTTGTCAAGTAAATAAGCGTTACGCTTTTCCTCATAGCTTGAGCGGACAAACATATTGATTACATCACCTAAAAGATTAGCCGATGATTCAATTTCAGACCTTGTCCTTACATTTACCTTATGCAGTGCTTTAATATATGTATCTTCATCAATATCCAGTTCTCTTGCAACCTGGCGGAACTTTTCCTCATCAGGATCTTCAGGAAGAACCTGACCTCCGATTACGCTTCCTAAAACAGTTCCATCACTGAGTGTAATCGGAATACCAAAATCCACCAAACCTGCATGACAGGAATAAACACCCGATCCTTCCTGATCACATTTTTCACATCTTCGGCAGCCTTCCTGGCTTCCTCTGGTCAGCTTGATGCAAAAGTCAGTAAAATTGTAACATTCACTTATATAATTTCCGTCAGCTCCTACAGCAACGGTAGCCAGTCCGGTACTTTTCGCCCAGTTGTTCATTATACTTTCAAATTTCTGCATATCACAGAATTCATCAATTCGCATAATTATTTTCCTTTCCATATTATGTATATTTCATAAATTAATTAATTTAAAATCATAATCCCATGCAAATCCCATTTTATCATTCATCCGGGAAAATGTAAAGTGTGTATTATAGCGAAAAACCCCAAAACGACAACATATCGTTTTGGGGTTTTTCTTTTAGGGGAGGATAAGTATTTCCTTATCTTTTGACTAATATCATTGTTAACAGGTTTGGAAAAAATATTCAATATTTTTAAAAAAATTTAAAAAATTTAAATTTGTGTGGGGTAGGGGGATGGAGAAGAGACGATGTCGTGGGAGGGACGGGGACACATAGTAAGTAGGATATGAGTCGTTGTTCGGAAATAAGA
>JAFLTG010000042.1 GCA_022510545.1 Lachnospiraceae bacterium
ATGTCAGTTACAATCAAGATTCACCGCGGCACACATCAGATCGGTGGGAGTATTACAGAGATTTACACGGACAACACGCATATATTTGTAGATTTCGGTTCTGAACTTAATACGGATCCGGAGGATTCGACCGATGCGAAGATGATTGATATGATACAGCACGCTAGGTGTGATGCCGTTCTTTTCACGCACTATCACGGTGACCATATTGGATTACTTAAATATATTCCCAAGAAAGATGCAAGAGAAAAGCCCATAAAACTAGCGATGGGAAAGGTGGCTCGCCAAGTTCTGATCAATATCCATAAAACGCTTGCGAAATATCCGGAAATTGCCAAGGAGCATAAGAAGTATTTGACAATACTTGAAGATGATGAACGACATATCGAACTTGAAGATAATAAGTCGAAGGATTTCGGAGATACCCGGGATATTAAAGTGACTCCGATATTGGTAGATCATTCCGCATACGATGCTTATATGTTTGTCATTGAAGCAGAGGGAAAGACTATTGTCCATACCGGAGACTATCGTACCCACGGAAGGCTGGGGAAAGACTTTTTTGACAAATTGGAGAAGGCGCTTGCGAGGATGCCGCAGCATTATACGGTTCAGTAAAATATCTCCTTAAAAATAAAGGCCTTCCTGTATCATACTTTGACTTATAATGATGGTAAGGTGTTTAGATATTATAATAAGGAAAAAGACTGTGTTTTCTATAACATTGACTGTGGATGCGCTTTCCGCAGCCGGAAACCTAACGCGCAGCTTGCCTGCATACGCTTGGAGGATGAAAAGATATTTTATGTATGATCGTGACAGTTCGTATAGTATTATTTATATGATAAACCCAAATAGAAAAAGCCAACCGCTAGTAGGTTGGTTTTTTTTGTAAAAAATAATTGACAAACGAGTTTACAAGATGTAAACTAAGCATACAAGGTTTACATCTTGTAAACTTGCTATGTAAGAATTAAAATAAACTACGAGTATTAAACTATTAAAAATATCAGGAGGATAATCTATGGGAGATTTTAAACTCGCCGAAACAGAAAAAAAATTCGTTGAATTGATATGGCAGAATGAACCGCTGCCTTCCGGGGAATTGGTAGCGTTATGTGAGAAAGAACTGAGCTGGAAGAAATCTACCACATACACGGTGCTTCGCAGACTCTGCCAGAAAGGCATTCTAAAAAACGAAGATTCCATAGTCAGTTCTCTGGTAAACAAAATGGAATATATGGCAAGATGCAGTGAAGAGCTTGTGGAAGATACCTTTGATGGCTCACTGCCACAATTTGTCGCAGCATTTATGAGCAGAAAGAAGCTCAGTGAAAAACAGATTAAAGAAATTCAGAGTTTGATAGATAACTATAAGGAACAATAGCAGGATGAAAAGTGTGAAATTAGAAAGTTTAACAAGATGAACTATGTTCATCTACAAGTTAGTGCTTACGCCCAAACTCGCAAGTTGTAAGAAAGGTATGGTTATTAATATGGGAATTCAAATAGTTTTATTACAATTTCAAATCATTATGGCCGTAGTTCTGGTGTTGGCAATCAGGCTTGCAATGAACAGACTTCCAAAGATTTATTCATACATATTATGGATACTGGTATTTGCCAGACTTTTGTGTCCGGTGGCATTGGAGACTGATTTTGGAATTATGCCCTCTCAGAAGATAGTTGCAGAGTGGGTGGAGGATATATTTTATCCAAATAACAATACAGAAAGTAATAATATGGATAAAATGATCTCAAAGCAGGCTGATTTTAATCTGTTAAAGGAAGACGCAGATAACATGTATCAGAATGACTATGATAAAACTTCAGATTTATCCGTGAATCCTGATAGTGCTGATAATTTCTATAGTAATATGGCGCAGCTTAAAAATAGCGATAATGATATATTCCCACCTGTTATTAGGATTGATAAACCTAATCCAAAATGGATAAATATTTTAACAGCTCTGATTGTAATCTGGATATCCGGAATTGTTATAATTATGGGATATAATACCTATGCTTTGTTTAAAGTACGTAAAACACTGAAAAATTCTGTACTTTTGAATAAAAATATATATATCTGTAATGCTATCAATACACCATTTACGCTGGGTGTTATCCGGCCTAGAATTTATATTCCGGAGGGTATGGAGGATGAAGAGCAGCGTTATGTTATCTGTCATGAAAATGTACATATTATTAGAAAAGATTATATTATTAAAAACATTGCATTCATCCTAACAGCTTTGTACTGGCTTAACCCTTTTGTATGGATTGCTTTTTACTTCTTAGAGAGAGATATGGAAATGTCATGTGATGAAAAAGTAATTAAAATTATGGGTGCAGATATTAAGAAGCAGTATTCCCAGTCTCTTTTGAATTTTGCACAGGGCAGAAAGGGAGCAGCCATAACTCCGCTGACCTTTGGTGAAAACAATGTAAAATTGCGTATAAAAAATGTTCTTTCCTATAAAAATGCCAAGCGTTGGAGTATAATTTTGGGAATGGTGATTCTGGTAGCAGCAGGAATTGTATTGTTTACTACCCGTACAGGAGTAAATGAAAAGAACGCAGATATGTCTAAAGCGACAGCGCAAAATGATTTAAATGGAGAGAACCGGGAATCCGGAGAAGTAAAAGCTGATAACAGTATGGAGAATAATGAGGATGAAGCTGAAGGCCTTACAGAAATCGATCATGACACTGAAGAACGAGCAGTGGACACATGGGCAAGAGCATTCGTTGACCGAAACGGTCAAAAACTATATGAACTGGCAGCAGATAAGGAAGAGTTTGTGGCGTGGGATATGGTTAATGAACTTGAAGACGGCGTTATTACTTTTGGCTTATCCAGTCCATGGCCCTGGGATTACACCTATGACATAAGCAGGGGCGATGATAACAGCACAGTCATACGTTACTATATGAATACTTCCGTGCCGGAGATTTATATTGCCGATGAAGAAATACAGACCGTTGAGCAGGATGGACTCTATTATATTGAGCATAAAGAACTTAAAGAATACTATTCAATAAATACAAGAGAGCAGTTTGAAGAGCTTTACGGAAAAGATAGTTATGATTTCGGGTATGCAAACACAGGGTATACATCTTCATTTTATATGTTTATAATGCAACACTTGATGAACGGCACCAATCCTGAATATTATGAGCAGTATACCGACCCTGTGACAGCAGCGGTCAAGCTGCTGCATCTGGGAGAAGGAGAAGGCAGCGCGATTACCGATTTGATACCTGCAAGAGTGGAAGACATGGATATTCCGTGGATTAAAGCGCTTTCGCAAGCAGGTGAGGACAGCAGGGCCCTGGTTACTTATACCTTTGAGGAGGATGGCTCCAGTATAGAAGTTGTTATGGAATTGATCGAAGGCAGTCAGGGCATATGGGCGCCTTTGGAAGACGGAGACAGAATGATGAGGCAGGTATATAATACGTACCGGTTGGAGCCATATGAGAGCGGTGGGGATGATGATGTTTATATTCAGACCAGCCAATATGGAATATACAGACTGGATAAGAGCGGTCTTAGATGCATTTACCCCGGATATATTCCTGAGAGTACAGTATTTACGGTGCGCGACGGTAAAATGTATTTTCCCGAAAGCACTACTTATCGTGAAGGCGATTTGGATTATGCACAGGATACCATCTGTGTTCTTGATATAAAGACCGGAGAATATGACACGGAAACCTTTAAACTCGGACAAAATGCCAACAATTTGTTTCCACTTATATATTTAAGCATTCATAGTGGATATATGGATCTGTACGGAGAGAATGAAGCGTATTATTCTATTCCACTTATTAATACAGGAGTTACGGCATTGGATAGGAATACCTGGAATAATAAGGCGGTATCGGAATTAGATGAGCGGGAACAGAATGAATACGGAAAGGCATTAAGAGAACAGATATTAAAGAATCCTGATACTCTGATAGACGTATCTAACCGTGCTCATACGGAAACTTTTTCTTATATTGATATGGATGGTGACGGAAAAGCTGAGAAGATATCTATATATTCCACTCCCGGACATAGTATTACTTATGATTATATCGATTATAAATTAAAAATAGGAGATGCTCAGAGAAACTGTTTTGGCGAGAATCTAAATAACTATATTTATGCATATAGTCCTGACGGCAGCCGGGTCATTCTTGCATTGTATGAAGACGGGCCAAGCGGAGACCCTATGACAACTTTGTATACTTATGATAATGGTGAGATCAAATACGTAGGTTCTTTTGCTGACGATATAAGAGACTGTTTAATGAAAAACGGCGTTATATACGGAGAGGAACGTCATGACGTGATTCAGACGGACCGCATAAATGCGGATTGGAGAATCGACCAGAACGGTCAATTGAATCGCACTACCCATGACACCTATGATTTTTTAACTCAAAACGATATAACCTTGAAGGTGCCGCTCCCTGTTCATAGTATACCGGACGAAAACAGCGAAAGCCATATGCTTAAACCGCAAGTAGTGAAATTCTTAAGAACCGACAGCACCTTTTCATGGGTATATGCAGAAGGTGCTGACGGAGACAGCGGCTGGTTTGAAGTTGAGGGCTCGGAAGTAAAAGAGCTTGGTAAAATTTCCATAGATGTATTTGATGAGCTGCTATTCTACGATTAACTTTTTTCCCAGCTTAGCAAACCATGGAAAGGTCAAGGGCCAGACTGCACCGGCAAAAAATACTATGAAGAAATACCGTATGGCAGTAGCCGGAAATTCCGGCATAATTGCCTGCAAAGGATATTTCAGGCCGGCTCTTATGGCGGTTATCAGAACACAGCCCAGGGATGTCTTTAATATCTGAGACAGCCATACGGCCTCCACCCTAAAATGGATGAAACGGTCATCCAGTGCTTTGGCGGCTATAAAGCCCATAAGGCATCCCAATAATGTATAGGCATTTTTCGTGCCTGAGTAAAGATTCTCTGCATCTATATCTGCAGGAAAGCTGTAAAAAGTTATAAAAGCCCAATAAAGCAGTGCTGCTACGAGTGATATAAACAAAAGCACCCACAACAGATATGGCTTCTCTTCGCTTTTCACTATCGCGGGACGCAGTATGAAAGCCAGAGCAAGCGCCAAAATAAAAGATACTCCCACGTCAAGCGGTGTATGACAGCCAAGATACATCCGGGAAAACGGTACAAGAATCATTAGGACAATGGCAGCAATGCGGATTTTTTTCTGCCTGGTCATTAAGCTCACACAGGACATGGTTCCTACAATGTTCTGTGTGTGTCCGGATGGAAAGGAATAACCGGTTGCACCTGCGCGGGCACTTTCCACAATCGTAAAGTTCGGGTCCAGTACCCAGGGGCGCGGAATCCGGAACAAGATTTTTAAGAATTGATTGCCGGCCATTCCTAAGAAGCCCACAATAAAAACATAGTAGCCATCGCGCTTATTGATGCACCAAAATATCGTGATTGCCAAGACCATGAAAAAAATCTCGTCACCGCAGTAGGTGATCAAAGACATCAATACCGATATAATAGGTGTACGGATACCTTCTAATAAATACAGAAAATCCATAGAGCTGTTCCTTTCTTTTGTATCTAACATTCTTACAGATCGGTATAGTTAGAATATACTATACCGGATAGTATTTGTCATTATATTTCTCAAGAGCTTTTTAATTTTTATAGGAATTTGTAATACCTGAGAAGAAGATATTAAAAAAAGAAATAATTAAGATTGTATTTATAAATAATTGCGGATATAATATCTTTTGCAAAATATAAATAAATGCTTTATTATAGTATAGTATAAATTCAAATCTTTCTGTATACCCTAAATTTATGACAATGGAAAGCTTGTCAAGCATAATTCCATTGTTGAAAAGTACAAGATTTACGGTACGTATTAAAATACAGAAAGGGTTGAATTACTATGGATTATAATAATTTTGAAGGTTTATACCTGGATCTTGGGTTTGTTGCTATGGACAACCAGATGAAACAGGACAGATTTTCCAATATGACAACTGACGAAAAGAAAGAATATATAGAAAGAAATAGAAGTGTATTATCAGAAGATACTATAGACAGAATGGAAGCATCAATAGTTGAGGAAGATGATGTGCCTGATTTGGATAAACCGTCGGGGTCGTTTAAAGACCATATTAATTAAGAAATGGAGTCTTTTATGCAGATACAGTTACCGCCCAAAGTTCACTTTATAATAGAAACAATTCAGGCAGCAGGACATGAGGCCTATGCCGTGGGCGGTTGTATCAGGGATTCCGTTATGGGAAGAGAACCTGATGATTGGGACATTACAACATCGGCCAGGCCCGAAGAGATAAAGAGCCTTTTTAACAGGACAATAGATACAGGAATCCAACATGGAACCGTCACTGTTATGATTGAAAAAGAAGGCTTTGAGGTGACAACCTACCGCATTGATGGGGAATATTCGGACAGCCGCCACCCTGAAAATGTGACATTTGTGTCAGATTTGGCAGAGGATTTGCGGCGCCGTGATTTTACCATCAATGCGATGGCCTATAATGAAAAAGACGGACTGATTGACCTTTTTGGCGGTATAGATGATATGGAGCAGGGCATAGTCCGCTGTGTCGGTGATGCAAAGGAGCGTTTCGGTGAGGATGCGCTAAGAATGATGAGAGCGGTTCGCTTTTCGGCACAGTTAGGATATGTCATAGAAGATAAAACCAAAGCAGCGATTAAAGATCTTGCACCGACACTTAAGAATATCAGCGCAGAGCGTATACAGACAGAACTGGTCAAGCTGCTTGTCTCAGACCATCCGGATTTCTTACGAGTTGCATATGAAACGGGAATTACCGCCTGCGTTCTTCCGGAATTTGACATCTGTATGGAAACTGCGCAGAACAATCCGCACCACTGTTATGATGTGGGAGAACATATTTTACATAGTCTGGCGTATGTGGAAGCTGATAAGGTACTTCGATTAACAATGCTGTTTCATGATTTCGGCAAGCCACAGACGTTACTAATTGACGAAGACGGAATCACGCATAATCACGGGCATGGACTTGTCAGCGAGGAAATGGCCGTTAAGATACTGAAAAGACTTAAATTTGATAATGATACAATTTATAAAGTCAGAAAACTGGTGCGATATCATGACGTGAAGCCGGCTCCGGATTCTAAGAGTGTCAGACGCAGCATAAATCGTATAGGAGAAGATATCTTTCCACTATTGTTTCCGGTACAATATGCCGATATAATGGCACAGAGTGATTATGAAAGGGAAGATAAACTTAAAAGACTTGAAGAAGTTAAAGCAATTTATAAACAGATACTGGAAAGAAAAGAATGCTTATCATTAAAGGATCTTGCAGTAACCGGTAATGACTTGATTGCAATGGGGATGAAACCGGGCAGTGAAATAGGTGAAACTCTTAAGAAATTACTGGATATTGTATTGGAAAATCCTGAGTGCAATAATAAGGAATATCTTCTTTCGAAATTGCCCTTCAAAGATTAACCGACAAAAAAATCATACTTTTCCATACCTTATCATAATATAGGATAGACGGGGTTATGGGAGGTATTGTCGTGAATGACAGGGCTGTCAGTTTATTTGACAATTATGACATTGAAATAAGCCGCACCTGGAAAGGCAGGGGCGCTATTCTCTGCGAGTCAGATAAAGGATTATTTATTTTAAAAGAATACAGCGGACCTTTAAATAAAGTTCATTTTCAGGATACGTTGTTAAATCATATTAAGGAGACTGGATTCCAAATAGCAGAGTCTATTCTGAAGACGAAGGAAGGAGAACTCATCGTTTATGATCAGGATAGGATTCCTTATATTGTAAAAAGTTATTTTGAGGGAAGAGAATGTAATAACAGGGAGCTTGAGGAATGCAGACAGGCGGTAGCGCTGCTTGCAAAATTACATAACTGTGCCGATTTATCTTCATGGGAGGACTTTGTTTCCCAGCCTGTATTTCATATTGAGAAAGAATATGAAAAGCACAACAGGGAGCTTAAAAAAGTACGGCGTTTTTTGCGGACAAAAAGCCAGAAAACACCGTTTGAGATTTTTCTTACGGAGCATTACGATTATTTTCTCGATATTGCATTGCAGATTACAGAGGAAATGCGTTATTATATAGAAAATGAAAAAATTGACAATCGGGAAGAATTTCCTATTGTATGTCACGGCGATTACCAGTATCATAATATTATACAGACATCGGATGGAATGGCCCTTGTTAATTTTGAAAAATGTGTAAGAGATGATACGGTTAGGGATTTATATCTTTTTATGCGGAAGCTTTTAGAGAAGAATAACTGGTCACTTAAGATTGGAGATTCGCTTCTTGAGGCCTATAACGCAGAGAGAACCTTATCGGAAAAAGATTATATGAAGTTATATTACCGTTTCGCCTATCCGGAGAAGTTTTGGAAGATTGTTAACTTCTATTATAATTCCGGAAAAGCATGGATTCCTAATCGCAACATGGAGAAATTGGAGAAACTTCTTGCACAGGAGAATGAAAAATCGGATTTTCTTGAAACAGTTTTTCATAAATGAATAGTGTGAGCAGGTTGAGTAAGAATGGAGGATTATCATAATGTACAAGAGATTAATATCATCCATAACGCTTGTTATGATATTAACATTAATTATTACAGGTTGTACTTCTCAGGCAAGCAATATAGGTATGGCCAAAGAAAGCGACCGGAAACAGGTGGGTACTGAATTTGTTGTAGCCGAGATTGGAAGTTATGATTCGGCAGATACCGCAGTAGTACTTTCGGTGGCGTCGGATATCGGATACGTGACATTTATGAATATTGCTACCGGCAGGCAGTATACCTTATCTTATGATGGAACAACATATGTCAAAGATAAATATGAAAATTCAATGGCAATGTCACAGATTGAGTCAGGAGATATTGTTGATATTACCTTTTTAAAAAGTAAGAAGAGACTGGCAAGTGTACAGTTATCTCCCCGGTCATGGGAATTCAGTAATATAGAAAATTACAATCTCGGAGGCTTAAATAAGACTGCAAGCATCGGTTCCAATACATATTCCCTGCCGGATGATGTAGTTGTACTGTCCGATGGCAAACGTACCGAGGTTATGGATGTTGTAAATAAGGATGTGCTTACAATAAGCGGCATCGACCACAAAATATGCAGTATCAAGGTAGAAAAGGGTCATGGCTATCTTCGTCTTACCAATGACCAGGCATTGCTTGGCGGCTGGATTGAGGTAGGCAATGCTGTTGTGACACAGATTACGGAAAATATGATGCTCACCGTGCCCGAGGGAAGCTATGAGGTAAGTCTTTCCAATGGTAATTCAAGCACCGTAAAAAATGTCGTAATTGAAAGAAACAAAGAAGTAGTGCTGAATGTGGGAGAGCTTGATATTGTACAGGACAAGCTTGGAAAGATAGTATTTTCGGTAGATCCTGTTGATGCAGTTGTTACGATTGACGGTGATGTAGTAGATATAAGCAAGGAAGTGGAGCTTTCCTATGGAATCCACCGTGTCAAGTTAGAAGCCGAAGGCTATAAAACAATGGCTAAATATATTCAGGTAGGTTCCGAATATGCCAGCCTCAGTTTTACGATGGAGCAGGGAGAGGACGAAGCCACCACAGAGGACGACAGTGGTAATGACAGCGGTAAGTCCGATGATGATAGCGATGTTCAGAGTGCGGTAACGGAGAATCAGGTCTATATAGATGCTCCGGTAGGAGTGGAAGTTTATATGGATGGAAGTTATATGGGCATATGTCCGGTGAATTTTACAAAAGTAACCGGAAGCCATACCATAGCCTTGAGAAAGGCCGGATATCAGTCCAAGAGCTATACGATTTACCTATATGATGACGGTCAGGACATTACCTATTCCTTTAACGACCTTGAAAAAGAGAGCTCCGGCAGTTCCGGAAGTTCCGGAAGCTCCGGAGGTTCCGGCAGCTCAAAAAGCTCCACTAGTTCAAAAAGCGGCTCTTCAAATAGTACTAAGTCCAAGAGTGAAGGCAGCAGCAGTACATCTGAGGATTTTACCGTAAGTGGTAATGAAGGAGATTCGGATAAAGAAAAGACCGATAAATAGTTAACATAATAACAAAAATCCTCAAAAAATTAAAAAATTTTATTTTAAATTGATAAAATGGGTATTTTTACCTTGACAACAAGCCAAAAAGACTTTATAACTATATGTAGTTGTTTCAAAAGAGAAACTTCTAAAATCAGTAAACTCATTTAAGAGGAGGAAATAAAATGAATAAGGCAGAATTAGTAGCAGCTATGGCTGATCAGGCAGGCTTATCAAAGAAAGACGCAGAAAAAGCATTAAAGGCATTCACAGATGTTGTTGCTGCAGAACTTAAGAAGGGTGAGAAAGTACAGTTAGTAGGTTTCGGTACTTTTGAAGTATCCCAGAGAGCAGCAAGAGAAGGAAGAAATCCTCAGAGCGGTGCAGTTATGAAGATTCCTGCATCTAAGGCTCCTAAGTTTAAAGCTGGTAAAGCTTTAAAGGATTCTCTTAACTAATTTACAGTTTTAAAGCTGAAGAATGAGGACCTGTATATGCTTACGCATTTACAGGTTCTTTTTTTCTAAGATGAACGGAGTTTGTTTTGTTGATTAAAAAAGGGGGTTATTATGAGATTAGACAAATATTTAAAGGTTTCGCGCCTTATTAAACGTCGTACGGTAGCAAATGAAGCCTGTGATGCAGGCAGGGTTTTTATCAATGATAAACCGGCCAAGGCTTCCGCAAATGTTAAACAGGGCGATATAATCACTATTCAGTTTGGCAATAAGGAGGTTAAAGTGGAGGTGCTGGATATTCAGGAAACCGTGCGAAAAGAGGAAGCAAAGGAATTGTTCCGCTATTTATCATAAATGTGTGATAAATGCTGTGCCCCATGCATACATTTAACTGGAAGCTATTTTAGGGAGGTATGTATGGAGGATTTAAACAATATTAATAAAAGACCCCATAAACTGATGCTTACCAATAGAAGGACATGTACTATCAGCGGAGTAAATGATGTCTTATCTTTTGATGTCAATGAGATTCTATTGGAAACGGAACAGGGAATGTTGATGATAAAGGGAAATGAATTGCATGTAAGCAGACTGTCTTTGGACAAAGGGGAAGTAGATGTAGACGGAAGGATAGACAGTCTTACGTATTCAGAGACTGCCGGCTACGGCGCTAAGGGAGAATCTTTGCTTTCAAGGCTGTTTAAGTAGGTGATATATGAGTCAGGATATCATCCGGGAAGTTTCCTTTTTTCTGCATTCAACAATTATGGGAATAGTCATTACCTTTGTCTATGACTGGTTTCTGATACTAAGAAAGCTTATAAAGCATAATTCTCTGTGGATATCATTGGAGGATATTATTTTCTGGCTTGCCTGTGGTATCGGTGTTTTTTATATGCTGTACCGGGAAAATAACGGTGTACTGAGATGGTTTACAGTAATAGGCGCTGTAATCGGTATGGCAGTGTATAAATTACTGATTGGCAACAAGTTCGTACATATTATGTCAACATGTATATACAAGATAATGTGGTTAATATTTAAGATACTACAAGTTATAGTAAAGCCGCTTAAATGGCTGTTGTCAAAACTTAAGAAGCTGGCGGCCTTAATTAAAAGAAAATTAAGAAAATTACGGAATTTCATAAAAAATAAGTTGACGGTTTGCATAAAAATGTTTAAAATGGTTTTATGTAAACAATGAAAATTGTAAGCTGGAAAATTATGTATTGGAGAAGTACAATGGCAAGGAAAGTAGCATATCGCAAAAAGCGGCAGAATCGGCTGGCTATGATTCTGGTGACAATGGTAGTGCTGATGATGCTGGTGGTAGTGGCAGTCAAAAGCGTGGAGCTGCGAGAGAAGAAAGAAGGCTATGATATTAAAGTAGCACAACTTCAGGCAGAAATTGATGCAGAAAAGGCACGTACCGAAGAAATTGAAGAATATGGAAAATATACACAGACCAAGAAATATGTTGAAGAAGTAGCAAAGGACAAATTAGGGTTAGTGTATGAAGGCGAGATTATTTTCAAAGATGAGAATTAAGCAGGTTTTGGATCATTAAATATCCGGAATCTGCTTTTTTATATAGGAAGAAACAGTAATCACAAGAATCTGATACTAATTTTACATATTTATGCTGGAAAAGGAAAAGCGAAGTGTGGAGTAAAATATAGTTATATCAAAAAGAAGGAGGTGTTTTTTATTTGACTGATTTAAAAAAATGGCATGTTGTAAGGGACATTCAGACAGGGCGGCGATCATGCTGCTACTATGACAAGGATGAGCCAGTCATTGACTTCGGGGAGCCTGATCCGTTGGATGGAAAGGAAGAAATCCCAGAAAAGCCGCAGGAGGATGCAGTTAATGAGGGACAAGGAGACAAAAGTGCGATGTAGCACCATCCTGAAGCGGCTGAAATTCAAACTGCCGAAGCATTGGTATAAAGTGTAAAACATTACTGTTTGTTGACAAAAATAAACAGTATGATAAAATATGTAATTAAAACTGTAAGGAAATGAATGGGGATGATGATAGACAGATTGGAAAATCATGGATTTATCAACTATAAATTTGCAGGAATCCAGCAAGTGTATGGAATCAGGATGGAAGATTATCAGATAACAGGAGGTAAGTGATGCAGAAGAAAAAAATAATAAGAAAGAGGATGTTAGCTTTTGCAATCAGTGCAGCTATGATATTTGCATCAACAAATACATATGTTGTGCAGGCAGAGGAATCAGGGAATTTAACAGTGGCGGAGATTGGCAATATTCAATCTGACGGGCCAGAAGCAGAAGCAGTGAATTCAGAAGAAGATTCAAATTTCGGAGATGAGTTGGATACAGTGGAAGAAATGGACTCTGCAAGTGGTTCGGAAGCGGCAGAGGAAACGGATTCTGGAAATAATCTGGAAACAACGGAGGAAACAGATACTGCAAGTGGTTCAGAAGCAGCAGAAGAAATTGATTCTGCAAGTGATCCGGACGTAGTAGAGGAATCGGGGAACGGAATAGAGGAAACAGCACAGCCATCAGATGATTTGACGGAAGAAACGCCGGAAAGCGATATGGAAGAAACCGATATTGATGATATAGAACTGTTGGCTTCCGGAGACGATACTATAATGTACGAAGGGACAACAAATGATATTTCATGGAAAATTACTACACGTGGGAAACTTACGATAGAAGGAACCGGGGATTACAAACTAAGTGATACGGGAATCCCACCATGGTGTAATTATACTTACAGGCAGATAATTACGTCGGCAGAGGTGAATGTAACGGGTATTACGTCCACCCAAGCTATGTTTGCTTATTGCAGCAGTATGACGAGTGTTGATCTGTCAAATCTGGACACGAGCAAAGTCACAGATATGAGTAAGATGTTTTATAACTGCACCAATCTGACGGGAGTGGATGTCAGTAAGTTTGATACAAGCAAGGTTACAGACATGAATGAGATGTTCGCTTCCTGCTATGCGTTGACGGAAGTGGATGTCAGTAAGTTTGACACGGGCAAAGTTACTGATATGAGTAATATGTTTTCGCTTTGCTATGAGTTGACGAGTCTGGATGTAAGTAGATTTAATACGAGTAAAGTCACAGATATGAGTTGGATGTTTAGTGGCTGCTTTGAGCTGACAAGTCTGGATGTAAGTAGATTTAATACGAGTAAAGTCACAGATATGAGCGAGATGTTTTCTAGCTGCCCTAAACTGACAAGTCTTGATGTAAGCGGGTTTGATACAAGGCAAACGACTAAATTCGCTAAGATGTTTTATGGTTGCAGCAGCCTTGCCAGTCTGGACGTAAGTAACTTTGATACGGGCAATGCATATAGTTTTAGTTCCATGTTTTCCGGATGCAGCAGTCTGAAGAATTTGGATGTAAGAGGTTTTGATACGAGCAGTGCTACAGTCATGGGTTTGATGTTCAAGGACTGCAGCAGCCTTACCAGTTTGGATGTAAGAGGTTTTGATACGAGTAAAGTTAAGACTATTAACGAGATGTTTAGTGGCTGCAGCAGCCTTACCAGTCTGGATGTAAGCAGTTTTGACACGAGTGAAGTTACATATGCACATCATATGTTTACAAATTGTTCTAATCTTACCAGTTTGAATGTATGCGGTTTTAAAATGGCGAGTAATTCTGACTGCTCTTTCAAGGGTATGTTTAGTGGATGTGAGAGTCTGACAAGTTTGGATGTAAGCAGTTTTGATACGTATAATATGGACAATATGATGGAAATGTTCAAAGGCTGTAAGAGCCTGACCAGTCTGGATTTAAGCAGTTTCAGGACAGGAAAGGTTACGGATATGAGAAACATGTTTCAGGACTGCAGCAGTCTTGTCAGCCTGAATGTAAGCGGCTGGGATACATACATGCTTCAATATGTGGGGTATATGTTTGAAGGCTGTCATTCCCTTACCGGTTTGGATTTAAGCGGTTTCGAGTTACCTAAGGTTAAAAGCGGTGGGGATACCATGCTGTCCGGATGTGATAGCCTGTCCTACATATGTGCGCCAATAAAATGCAGTCATAGTATAACCCTGCCGGTATCAGCGGCAACAGACAAGTGGTATCGGGAAGACGGCAGTGAATGTACAAATCTGCCTACAAACTTAACTGAAAGCATTGCTTTATATAAAAACGGCTATCCCGGAGATGTATCCGGAGAAACGAAGAAAGTCGCATTTGTCTCAGGCATAACGGTTAATAATAAAATTTATGACAAAACCCCGGCTGCATATGAGGGAACCCCGGTCGTGAAGGATGCAGAGGGAAATACCATATCCGGCCTTTGGCTGTCAGGCTGCTCTTACACAGGAATTCTTGCAGATGGCAGCATCTATGCAGAGACTGCCGAAGCACCTTCTCAGGCAGGTAACTATACGCTGTCCATTGTGATGGCAGGAGACAGCGTAGATAATTACAATATACAAAATACTTCCTATGCCTTCAGCATTAAACCAAGGACGCTGACAATAACGGCGTCATCGCTTGCGATTGAAACAGATGAAGCAGTGCCGGCATTATCGGAAATCCGTTACACATCAGAGGGACTGCTTGAAGGCGAGGGTCTTACCACAGAGCCGCAGTTTAAATATAGTGTAGAAAATATCGACACATCCAAGGCAGGACGTTATAAGATTATCCCATATGGTGCGGATGCAGGAAATAACTACCAGATAAGATATATAAACGGAACGCTGACAATTGGCAATCCCGATTATGTTCCGCCGGAATCTTCAGAAGACGATTCACCTTATGACGATTCACAGAGGACTGACTTGGGCATGGCAGACTTAAATGCATCCATATCCGCAGTAAAAGCCAAGACCTATGACGGCAATCCTTATGAACCCACAGTAAAGGTTACGGTGACTGAGAACAAAAAAAAGAAAACGCTCACAGAAGGTACGGATTACAGGGTATTGTATGAAAACAACATAAATGCCGGGACTGAAGGAAAAGTCATTATCAGGGGAAACGGGATATACAAAGGAGAATTGACAAAACCCTTTACGATCAAACCAAAGTCCATCAAGAAGCTGAAAGTCATAGCAGGAAGCGTGACAGAAAATATAACAGAGGCTGATATTGCTAATGGAACTGTTGATCTGCCAATTTATGTCTATGACGGAAGAAAACTTCTCACGAAAGGAAAAGATTACAACCTGACCTTCAAAACGTTGAAGGCAAAAACGCTCACTTTAAATATAGTAAGTGCACAGGGCAGTAATTATACAGGCACCACCACTGCCAAGATAACAATATATGAAGGCATTGATCCGTCCCAGATTATCAATCCGGCAAATGTTACTTTGGATTATACGGAAGCGGCGTATACAGGTAAGGCTATCAAGCCCGGCGTGACAGTAAAAGTAGGCGATGTGACTCTTACGAATAAAAACTACAAGGTGCAGTACCAAAATAATAAGAATGCGGGAACCGCTTATGTGATTGTTACCGGTAAGGGAACATACAAGGGAAAGGCAGTAGTGCCGTTTGTGATCACACCGGATAAGACATCTGTTCTACAGATAACAAACACGATCAAAGCAAAAACATACAACGGAAAGCTGCAGAAACCATCGGTTACGGTAAAAGTGGGAAAGACCAAACTGAAAAAGAACCAAGATTACACAGTTTCCTATACCCAAAATCTACATGTGGGAACAGCTACAGTAACAGTAACCGGAAAGGGCAACTATGTTGGGACTGCCACACAGACGTTTACCATCAATCCACAGAAGATATCAAAAATTTCTGTAAAGGGGACATGGAAGGGTGGACTGACTTTGACTTACGGCACCAGAAAATTAAAGCCGAACACCGATTATACTGTGAAATGTGAATCAATTACAAAAAATAAAGCCAAGGTTAAAATAACCGCTGTAGAGGGCGGCGATTTCACAGGCAGCGTGACTAAAACTGTGAAACTAAAGTGATGGAAAAGCAAAAAGTAAAATGACGAAATGTGTCATTTCGTTATGATCAGGGGAATGAAACCAAGAAAGGCTCTGCAAATGCAGGGCCTTTCTTGTATAAGAATTTATATAAGAAATTCTGTCATAACATGGACAACCTCCACATATAATTGTTAATACGAACTATAAGGAGGCACTGTGTAATGAAAAAGCTGTCAGAGATAAAAGACGAAAATATTATATCCATAATACCGGAATATGGCAGACAAAAACTTCTGGGATATGCGGAGTCCTTTAGGGAACTTGCCGGGCTTTTTGAGGAAAAAAGCAATATAGAGGATTTTTCAGAGGCCGGCAAAAGCAGGCAGGAATATCTCTGGCAGAAAAAGTTGAATGAAAGTAAGGGTCTGTTAGCAGATCATCTGAAAGAAATGTCATTTATAATGTCGGACGTAGCAGGTGAGGCATATAGATACCATCCGCTGGGTACGCGGAAGTACAGGCGGATATCCGGATATCTTAAAGAGTCTGGTATTTTGCTTAAAGACTTTTTGATTCTGGAAAATGAAGACGGTCATATTGAACTTAGTCTTACAATGAAAAGCCGGCTAAAGGAAAGTATTATCATAGAGGATGTGGCAGATTTATTATCGGTTGCGATGAATATACGGATTCAGGCCTCTAAAAGCGAGCCGTTGTTTATGGTTAAGGAATGGAGTACATACCATTTTATAGAAGAACCCCAATTTCATATTTTGACAGGTTTTGCAAGGGCCGTTAAAGAAACGGAGAAGGTTTCCGGAGATAATTACTCTGTTTGCGAAATGGAGTCCGGTAAGGTTGTTGCAATTTTATCAGACGGAATGGGTTCCGGAGAACAGGCCTGTGAGGAATCGGAGCGGGTTATAGAAATGATGGAAAGGCTGATAGAGACCGGCTTTAGAAAGGAAACCGCAATTCAGATTATAAACGGAGCCCTGGCTGTAGGCGAAAAAGAAAAAAATATGTCCACCATGGATGTCTGCGAGCTCAATCTTTATACGGGAGCCTGCGATTTTGTTAAAGTGGGAGCCGCACATACTTATATAAAGCGTGGCGACATAGTGGACAGGCTTTTTGCAAGGAATCTTCCGCTTGGGATTTTCCAGCATATAGAACCTGAAACTATGCACAGGCAGCTTCAGGACGGTGATTATGTTGTAATGCTCTCTGATGGTATACTGGATGCACTTTCTCAGGGTGGCACGGAAGAGCATTTACCGGAAATCATATCAAGGATATATCATACCAATCCCTCTGAGATTGCAAATCAGATTCTGGGTTACTGCCTCCGTCAGAGCATGGGGCAGATACGTGACGATATGACAGTGCTGGTCATAGGGATATGGAAGTATTTATAAAAATGTGATATTATTATGAGGAATCTTGGTAGATATACATTTGTCCTATAAACCGGAGCTTAAACAGGTATAAGAGCATGACAAATAAAATAACAGAAGATATTTATTTTAAGGTAAAGAAATACATTGAGCAGCAGCAAATGATTTCTGACGGAGATGTCATTCTGGCGGGTGTTTCCGGTGGAGCTGATTCCGTCTGTCTTTTGTTTATGCTGTCTGAGTTGTCCAAAGAACTTGGTTTTGATCTGATTATAGTCCATGTGCACCATGGGGTACGTGAGGATGCCGATAAAGATGCTGCCTACGTGGAAGGGCTGTGTAAGAAATTAGGGCATCCATTCTATCTTAGGCAAGTGGATATGTTGGGCTATGCAAAAGAAGAGGGACTTTCTTCCGAGGAAGCAGGGAGGCGGCTGCGGTATCAGGCATTTGAAGATGTTCTGAAAGAAGTATATGAAGCGAATGAGACTGATAGACGTGACAGGACAGCGTACAAAATCGCCGTTGCACATAATAAGAACGACAAGGCGGAAACTATGCTGTTTAACCTTTTTCGCGGAAGCGGGCTTAAAGGACTTAGAAGTATCCGGCCTGTAAGGGATAATATCATTAGACCCCTCCTATGCTTGGAGAGAGCAGAAATCGAGATCTGGCTGAAACAAAGAAATATCGCGTTTTGTATAGACAGTACAAACGAAGATGATACTTATACAAGAAATAAGATCAGACACCACATACTTCCGTTTGCGGAAGAGCAGATAAGTAAGAATGCCATCGCGCATATATCGGATGCCGCGGATGATCTGGCTGAAACGGCAGATTTTGTACGGAAACAGATGTTGCTTGCATATGAAAGATGCTTACTTGAACAGCTAGAAATTCATAACAGGCTTTCTCTTGATTTGAATATTTTCCGGCAGGAAGAGCCCTTTTTGCAAAAAATGATTCTACTCCACTGCATGGAAATACTTACCCCTCATAGAAAAGATATAACCAGAGAACATATTGCCGCACTTTTGGATATAAGCGCTAAAGACGGAAGTAAAGAGCTTTTTCTTCCTTACGGTCTGACTGCATATAAGCAATACGATACACTTGTTATTTTTAAAAGGGCAGAAAAATCAGACGAATTTTCACAGATATCGGAGACCTATATGCCACGTTCCATCCAGGTTCCCGGTGAAACAGAAGTTCCCGGTTTGGGGATTCTGGAGTTTAAATATCTGGAAAAAAATGAGTTTTTTTACAAAAAAGACCAAATTATTCCGCAAAAAACATATACTAAATGGTTTGATTGTGATAAAATAACAGGGGTTTTAGTTTTAAGGACGAGGGAAAAGGGAGATTATCTTACTATAGACAGCGCCCTTAGAAAGAAATCCGTAAAAGAATATATGATTAATGAAAAAATCCCCAAGATGCAGCGAGAGCGCATTTACTTACTGGCAGACGGACCGCATATTCTGTGGGTACCGGGGTATCGTATAAGCCAGTACTACAAGGTGGATGAAAGTACAAAGCGTATCTTACAGGTACGGCTTAAGGAGAATGATAATGGCTGAACGTGTGGAAGTTTTATTATCCGAGGAAGAGGTTGATTCAAGGATTCGGAAGCTGGGTGAGCAAATCAGCAAGGACTATGCCGGAAAAAATGTACATCTTATATGTATATTAAAGGGAGCAAGCTTTTTTATGTGCGAACTTGCCAAGCGGATTACGGTTCCGGTGTCAATTGATTTTATGTCTCTTTCCAGTTATGGAAGTGATACGCAGTCTTCCGGAGAGGTAAAGATTAAGAAGGACTTGGAAGAATCTTTGGAGAACAAGTATGTGATTGTTGTAGAAGATATTGTGGACACCGGAAGGACGCTTAAATATCTGAAAGAACTTCTCAAAGACAGGGGCGCAGCGGATGTAAAATTGTGTGCGTTATTGGATAAGCCGGAGCGGAGAGTGGTCGATATTGAAGCTGATTATATCGGGTTTAGCATACCGGATGAGTTTGTTGTAGGATATGGTTTGGATTACGCTCAGCGTTATAGGAATCTGCCATATATTGGTGCGGTTAAATTTGATTAACAATAATAAAAGAGAATCTATATAGGGTACTAAATTAATTATTAGAGAAAGAGGTTTACTTTGAATAAGAATAATAAAAGTTTTTATTTGTATTTTGTCATAATTATAGGGTTGCTTCTTTTTACCGTGTGGATCGGTACACTGAAGATACAGGGAAATAATTATACAAGAGGAGAATTTGAAAGCCAGCTTAAAAATGAAAATGTTGCAATAGCCAAGATCAGTCCCAACAAGGAGACGCCCACCGGCTCCGTAAAGATTACATTAAAGACCGGCGAAGAAAGGGTGCTTAACGTAACGGATGTTATTGAAATAGAAAACCTTATCAGGGATTATGGACTTGATCCTGTTGTTGAATCGGTTCCGGAGGAAAACTGGTTTCTTAACAGTGTGTTCCCGATATTGCTGGTTACGACTATATGCGTGTTTTTCTTTGTAATGTTCAATTCACAGAATTCTTCCGGCAATAGCGGCGGTAAGATGATGAATTTCGGAAAGAGCCGTGCAAGGCTTTCTCTCGGTGACAATAAAGTAACTCTTGGAGATGTTGCCGGCTTAAAAGAAGAGAAAGAAGAACTGGAAGAAATCGTGGAATTTTTGAAGGAGCCGGGTAAGTTTACAAGGGTAGGAGCAAGAATTCCCAAGGGTGTATTGTTGGAAGGTGCTCCCGGTACAGGTAAGACCCTGCTTGCCAAGGCGATAGCGGGAGAGGCTAACGTACCATTCTTTAGCATTTCAGGTTCTGATTTCGTGGAGATGTTTGTCGGTGTCGGAGCTTCCCGTGTACGTGATATGTTTGCGGAAGCAAAAAGGCATGCGCCATGTATAGTTTTTATTGATGAGATAGATGCCGTGGCAAGACGAAGGGGAACCGGTATGGGAGGCGGACATGATGAAAGGGAGCAGACCTTGAATCAGCTGCTGGTTGAAATGGACGGTTTCGGTACCAATGAGGGTATTATAGTATTGGCGGCGACCAATCGTGTAGATATTCTTGATCCGGCTATTTTAAGACCCGGACGTTTCGACAGAAAGATAAGCGTTGCCTCACCGGATATAGGAGGCAGACAGGATATATTGAAAGTCCATGCCAGAAATAAACCGTTGGGTGATGATGTTGATTTGGAGCAGATTGCGCAGACGACCGCAGGTTTCACCGGTGCTGATCTGGAGAATCTGTTAAACGAGGCGGCAATCAATGCGGCGATGGATAGACGTATTTATGTTATACAGGAAGATATTAAGAAAGCCTTTATTAAGGTTGGTATAGGTTCTGAGAAAAAGAGCCGTATTATTTCCGACAAGGAAAAAAGGATTACTGCATATCATGAAGCCGGACATGCGATTTTGTTCCATGTACTTCCGGATGTAGGTCCTGTGTATACAGTATCCATAATCCCTACCGGAATCGGAGCGGCAGGTTATACTATGCCACTGCCTGAGAAAGACGAAATGTTCCTTACTAAGGGTAAGATGAAAGAAGATATCATGGTATCCCTGGGCGGACGTATTGCAGAAGAGATTATCTTTGATGATATAACAACAGGAGCTTCCAGCGATATTAAGAAAGCAACCAAGGCTGCCCGTAGGATGGTTACAAGATACGGAATGTCAGAGAATATCGGTGTGATAAATTATGACAACGATGATGACGAAGTATTTATTGGTAGAGATCTTGCGCATGCCAAGAGCCACAGTGAAATTGTTGCAGGAGAAATCGATAAAGAAGTTAAGAGAATTATTGACGAATGCTACAGGGAAGCCAAAGAAATCATAATGAAGCATGAATCTGTTCTCCACAAATGTGCGGAACTCTTACTTGAAAAAGAAAGGATTAACCGGACTGAATTTGAGGCATTATTTGAATAATCCCAAATTTATTGTATAAATTGCATAAAAAACGCTTAGCAAATTTGTAATATTTGTGAATCCTTGGTATTGTGCTGTTTTTAGGGCTATGATATTATACACTTGTAACCCCCAATACATTATATAGTTTTTTGCTATACCCCATAA
>JAFLTG010000043.1 GCA_022510545.1 Lachnospiraceae bacterium
CAAAAAGAGCTGACGGACAATTCGTAAAAGCAGGAAATATCTTATACAGACAGCGTGGAACCAAGATTCATCCCGGTGTAAACGTGGGAAGAGGCGGAGATGATACTTTATTCGCATTGGTTGACGGTGTACTTAGATTCGAAAGAAAAGGAAGAGATAAAAAGCAGGCTTCCGTATATCCTGTAGAAAAATAATGCGAATGAATCGGGCTTCAAACATTTTTGTTTGGAGCCTTTTTTTCCAGAAAGGCATGGTTATTGATATGTTTGCAGATCGTGCAAAAATATATGTAAGAAGCGGAAAAGGCGGAGACGGCCACGTTTCTTTCAGGCGGGAAAAATATGTTCCAAACGGAGGCCCTGACGGCGGAGATGGCGGTAATGGCGGAAACGTGTATTTTGTTGTAGATGAAGGTCTAAACACTTTGACGGATTTCCGTCATATTCGCAAATACTGTGCAGGAAATGGTGCAGAAGGCGGAAAGCGCAACTGTGCGGGCAAAAACGGCGAAGATATATTTATCAAGGTGCCTGAAGGAACAGTCATAAAAGAAGCTGAGAGCGGTAAGGTCATAGCTGACATGTCCGGCGATAATAAAAAACTGATGTTATTGAAAGGCGGAAGGGGCGGAAGCGGTAACCAGCACTATGCCACCAGCAAGATGCAGGCCCCTAAGTATGCACAGCCCGGGCAGCCTGCAATGGAGCTTGACCTTATACTTGAACTTAAGGTGATTGCCGATGTTGGGCTTGTCGGTTTTCCCAATGTGGGTAAATCCACCTTTTTATCAAGGGTGACCAACGCTAACCCCAAGATTGCCAACTATCATTTTACCACTTTAAGCCCTAATCTGGGTGTGGTTGATTTGGAAGATGCCAATGGTTTTGTAATAGCAGATATTCCCGGATTGATAGAGGGGGCATCCGAGGGGGTGGGCCTTGGACATGAGTTTTTACGTCATATTGAGCGTACCAAGGTGATCCTTCATATTGTAGATGCCGCATCCACTGAGGGTAGGGACCCTATTGAAGATATATATGCCATAAATAAGGAATTAGAAGCATATAACGCGGAAATAGCATCAAGACCGCAGATTATAGCGGCAAACAAAACGGATGTTATTTATTCTGAAGATGATCCTATAGAGCGCATTAAGACTGAATTTGAACCTAAGGGTATCCCTGTATATCCTATTTCTACAGTCACCGGGAAAGGTGTAAGAGAGCTTATTTATGCGCTTAGAAATAAGCTTGACGGCTTAGACAGTGAACCTGTCATCTTTGAACCGGAATATGTGCCCGAGGAACATCTTAGTGTTACCAATGAACCATATACAGTCATATATGATGAGGAAAATGATGAATATGTGGTAGAGGGACCCCGCATTGAAAAAATGCTTTCTTATACCAACTTAGAGTCCGAAAAAGGCTTCCAGTTCTTTCAAAATTTCCTTAAAGATAACGGGATATTAAAGCAGCTTGAAGAACTTGGGATAGAAGAGGGCAATACCGTTAGAATGTATGGGCTGTCATTTGATTATTATAAATAGCAGCTAAGATGTAATAACAGCTAAGATGTAATAGCGGTTAAGATATAATATCAGTTGAAATATAATAACGATGGAAATTTAATCACTATTCTACGAAAGGATATAAATATGACAAGTAAACAGAGGGCATATTTAAAGAGCCTTGCAAGCAATCTTAATCCGGTTTTTCAGATAGGAAAAGCCAGTCTTACTCCGGAATTTACGGAGGCTATAAATGAGGCCTTTAACACCAGAGAATTGCTTAAGATAGCAGTATTAAAGAATTGTGCCGACGACCCGAATGAGATTGCGGAAATAATAGCGGAAAGAACCCGTTCCCAGGTTGTTCAGGTAATCGGTAAAAAGATTGTGCTATATAAGCCGGACAAGAAGAATCCTAAGATTGATTTGGAGAGTGTGTAAGAATTGAAAAAAGTAGGAATAATGGGCGGAAGCTTTAATCCGATTCATATAGGACATCTTATCATAGCGGAAAAGGCGAGAGAGCAGTTTGCGCTGGATGAGGTGCTGTTTATGCCCTGTGCTCTTAATTATATGAAGGATGCAAGTGAGCTGCTTCCATCGGCCATAAGGGCTAAAATGGTATCTTTGGCTATTGAGGACAACCCGTTTTTTACACTTTCCACTATGGAAATCGATAAAGAGGGTAATACATATACTTATGAGACCCTAGAGAGCCTTAAGAGTCAAAATCCGGATAACGAGTATTATTTTATTCTTGGGGCGGACAGTTTGTGGACGATTGCAGACTGGAAGGAGCCTGAGAGGCTATTTGCAAGCTGTACCATACTTGCAGCGGTACGTGACAATAAAACAATACGTGATATGAATAAACAGATTAAGGTTTTAAATGATAAATTTGGAGCAAGTATTTTTCTTTTACAGACCGGAAATATTGAAATATCATCCTCCAATATACGAAAACTGGTCAAAGAGGGGGCATCAATCCGTTATGTGGTGCCTGAAGCTGTTTATAAGTATATAGTTGAAAATATGTTGTATAAAAGCAATATACTTAAGTGTTAATTAAAATTGTATAAAATAGCATACGTAATTATAACGAAAGGAAATATACCTGCATGAAATCTGCAAACTTAAAGAAATTACGCAAAGCTATGGAAAAAGAGCTGAATCACAAGCGGTATGAACATACGCTGTCTGTAGCTTATACGGCAGCCAATCTTGCAATGGTACATAGTTCGGATACATATAAGGCTCTTATTGCCGGCCTGCTTCATGACTGTGCCAAGTGTATTTCAGATAAGAAACTGATTGCAATATGCGAAAAACATTCCATCGATATTTCAGAAGTAGAAATGAATAACCCCTCAGCTTTGTTGCATGCTAAGGTTGGAGCTGTTTTAGCCAATGAAAAATACGGCATTAATGATGAGGGCATTTTAAATGCAATAAAATACCATACAACCGGGCGTCCGGATATGAGTAAACTGGAAAAAATATTATATATTGCCGATTATATTGAGCCGGGCAGAAAACATGCACCTAATTTAAAACAGATACGCGCTATGGCATATCAGGATTTGGACAAAACCCTATTAAAAATACTGGAGGATACCTTATCCTATCTTATGTCAGCCGGCGGACAGATTGATCCGATGACTAAGGAAACCTATGAGTATTATAGAAAGGAAATATTATTATGACTTCAAAAGAACTTGCAAAACTTGCAATAGAAGCGTTAGAGGATAAAAAAGCGGAAGATATTCAGGTAATTGACATCAGCGAAATTTCTACGATTGCCGATTACTTTATAATAGCTAACGGCAGCAACAAGAACCAGATACAGACTATGACCGATAATGTATCTGAGGTACTTGGAAAAGCAGGATATCCTGAGAAGCATATCGAGGGCTACCAGAACGCAAACTGGATTCTTATGGATTTTAATGACATAATAGTGCATATTTTTGACAAAGAAAACCGTCTCTTTTATGATCTGGAGAGAATATGGAGAGACGGCGTTATGATAGATAAGGAGTCTTTGCTTTAATCGTTTTTTCTTTCACGCAATTTAACCTTGTTTGCAGCCGAACGTCTTCTTTCATCCTCAAGTGCCGCATAATGCTTTTTTGTAGTATTGACATCCTTGTGACCAAGAACATCGGCAACGAGGTAAATATCGCCGGTCTCACGGTATAGAGAGGTACCGTAAGTGCTTCGCAGCTTATGTGGAGTGATTTTTTTCAGGCTTGTGACGGTGGAAGAGTACTTTTTAACCATATTTTCTACTGCACGAACGGAAATACGGCGGTTCTGCATAGATAGGAATAAGGCATTCTCATGTCCGGATTGCGGGATTATATGATGTCTTTCCTCCCAATAATCCTTTAGTGCATCTTCAACCTCTTCACCAAAATAAACAACCGCTTCATAACCGCCTTTACGGCGTATCTTGATTCCGTTATTCTTAAAATCAACATCCCCCAGATCCAGACCTACACATTCGGAAACACGTATACCTGTGCCCAGCAGAAGAGTAAGCATTGCAATATCTCTTGTTTTGGTAGCATTGTGATAACGTTTTTGTGCCTTGGTCAGATTGGTGCCGTCCTCTACCTGATCTAACAAAATAGCAACCTCATCGGCATCCAGCCTTATAATTTCCTTGTCATGCAGCTTAGGGAGAGGTACTAATACAGCCGGATTGTTTTTGATGAGTTCTGTCTGGAAATAGTAATTGTAAAAGCTTCTTAAAGCCGATAATTTACGCTTCTTACCACGTTCATCGTTGGTATAGACCTGTCCGTCCTTTTCATAATAGGATAAAAATTCAAGATATTCTTCAATATCCTCCCTTGTAATCTGCTCAAGTATCGAGATAGGGTATTCGGTGATTTCCATCTTGGCACAATGAGGATTACGATCATGCAGGTATTCAAAAAATACCCGGATATCATAAGCATAAGCCAGGCGTGTCCGCGTGGATGTATACTCGGTTATTCCCCTGAAAAATTGCTTGCAAAAGCTGGGGAGAGTATCCAATACATCGCGCATTTTCTGTATATTCTGAATGTTTTGTTGATCATGATAATTGTCGTTCTTTTTCTTTTCCATAGTTTATTGCTTACTCCTTCAAATTCCAACGGTCTAACTGACCTTGAATGGCAGTGAACATACGTTCTTTCACCCCGGGTGTTTCCTTGTTGATTTCACGTAAAAGGTTTTTGGCATATTCACGCTTGGTATGTCCGTCGGCAGGGCAGGGGCTTTTTACAACCGGAACATCGTATTTGTGTACAAACCCGATAACATCTGCTTCCCGCATATAAATAAGCGGTCTGATCACTGTGAGATCCATACGGTCAAGATAAGTCACCGGACTGAAAGTATGGAATCTGCCCTCATAAATCAATGACAGCATCATGGTTTCCACTACATCATCTTTGTGGTGTGCGTAAGCAACCTTATTGCAGCCGAGTTCTTTAATCGCAGTATTTAATGCGCCTTTGCGCATTTTCGCGCACAGCGAACAGGGATTGCTTTCCTTGCGGTCATCAAATATTATTTTCCCGATATCGGTTTTAACAACTTTATACGGAACCTCCAGGCTTTCGCAAAGCTTAGTGATTTCATCCAGATTTAGATTTTCAAAACCCAGGTCAACCGTGATGGCATGTAATTCGAATTTCTTAGGGTAGAAACGTTGGAGGCCATGTAGGGTATAGAGCAGTGTCAGACTGTCTTTTCCGCCTGAAATTCCAATCGCAATGCTGTCTCCATCATCAATCATATGATAATCGTCTATCGCCCGTCTTGTAAGGCTCATCACCTGCTGAAGTTTCATATTGTGTCCTTTACATTTACATTTCTGTAATAATACATCAGTAACATATCTTTTATTATTATACAAATAATCAGTATTTTTTTAAATAATTTTTTGGATCATTTTTATTGGTTAGGTAATTATTAATTAGATAATTGCAAATATTGGGATTTTCTAATATAATAAACATTATAAATCTTAAACTCATAAAATAAGTCAGGAGCTATATCTTTATGAAATTTCATTTAAATAAAAAATACTTATACTGGGGATTAACGGCTCTTTTGGTTATAATTGGAGGAATATTATTTTATTATGTCCTTTTTCACAGTGACAGCCTTTCTAACGTGGTTCACTCACTTATAACAATTTCAATGCCTATTATAGACGGGCTTATTCTTGCGTACCTGATAACGCCGATATTGAATATGGTAGAGCGCAAGATTATAAAGCCTATCTACATAAAGGCTAAAATTCCAATGGATAAAAAAAGTAAAAAGAGAATACGTATGCTTTCTATTCTGGTAACCATGGTTTTTATCATGATTATTTTGTATGAATTTTTTGGAATGATAATTCCGGAGCTTATCAGAAGTGTTCAGAGCATTATTTTCCAGTTTCCTACTTATGTAAACAACCTTACAAACTGGGTTACAGGCTTGCTGGAGAACAATCCTGATTTAGAGAGCGTTGTAAACGAACTTGTAACAAAATACTCCACTATGCTTACCAATTTCTTAAACAGCAACGTACTGCCCAGGATCAATGACCTTATCAGAACCCTTTCTTTAAGTGTTATCGGTTTCTTCAGGGCAATGTGGAATTTGATCATTGGTTTTATAATTTCCATTTATATATTGGGCAGCAAGGAAACTTTTGCAGGGCAGGCAAAGAAAACAGCCTATGCGTTCTTTGACGTACCAACGGCCAATCAGATTATAGCTAATTTTAGATTTATCCATAGTACGTTTGGCGGATTTATCAGCGGCAAGATTATCGATTCCGTAATCATCGGTATAATCTGCTTCGTCTGTACCAGTATAATAGGAACCCCTTATGCAATTCTGGTAAGCGTAATTATCGGTGTGACTAACATTATTCCGTTTTTTGGCCCATGGCTTGGCGGAATTCCCTGTGCATTACTGATTCTTATGGTAAATCCGATACAGTGTCTCTATTTTATTATTTTGATTCTGTTTATTCAGCAGTTTGACGGAAATATACTGGGACCAAAGATTCTCGGAGATTCCACAGGTTTATCCGGATTCTGGGTTATCTTTGCAATAACGGTTTTTGGCGGAATATTCGGAATTCTTGGTATGTTTGTGGGCGTTCCCATTTTTGCGGTGCTTTACGCAGGCTTTAAAGCGCTTGTCAATAGGATGCTTGCCAATAAGGATCTGCCAACTGAAACACAGCCATATTTACTGGTTGGCTCCATCGGTGATGATAATACCTTTACGGAATATGTACCGGTCAAGAAGAAACGTAAGATTCCGGATAAAAAGGTAAAAGATAAAAAAACTGTTAATTCTAAGGATGCGGATATTAATTAAGACAAAAAGTAATCAATATATAAAAATATAGAAGGATTAAATAACAGATGAAATTTTTAGTTCAACGTGTGTCAAAGGCTGATGTAACCGTCGATTCTCAAGTTATAGGAAGTATTGGTAAAGGTTTTTTGGTCTTTGTTGGGGTTAACCGCGATGATACTCGTGAAATTGCGGATAAAATGGTTCGAAAACTGCTGAATCTGCGTATTTTTCAGGATGATGCGGGCAAAACTAATTTGAATCTTATGTCTGTAAACGGCGAATTATTGATTATTTCACAATTTACATTATATGCAGACTGTAAGCAGGGAAACCGACCTTCCTTCATAAATGCAGGCAGTCCGGATGCTGCTAACGAACTATATGAATATGTTATTGCAAAATGTAAAGAAACCATACAGGATGTGGCTTGTGGTGAATTTGGAGCTGACATGAAGGTTTCCCTAATAAATGACGGTCCGTTTACAATTATGCTGGATTCGGATGAGCTATAGGCAGGATTTGGCAAAATGGGGTATTAGTATGGGTAAAGTTTTTATTTTAATTGCAATTTTTATAGTAATCGTATATGTATATCTTTATAGAAAGATGAAGACAAATAAAGAAAGAACTCAAAATATAAATTCAGTACGGGATTTTAATAATTCTTATGAACATCTAAGCGGCAGGCCCAAGCAAATTAAAGCTAATAGATTTGATCAAAACAGCAGGTATAATAACTATGTTACTAAATATAACAGTTCTGAAGATTATCGCGAGAAAAGATAAGGTGCAGCAAAGCATTTGCAGATAAAAAATGCAGTAAAGAGGATAAAATGAAACTAATGGATAAAAAGCAAATATACAAAAAAATTCCGGCATTTACAGGCATCTTGTTTGTGTTGTCCCTTGTTCCGATCATTATTCTAGGAAAATACAGTGTGATGTGCATCGATGACTATAATTATGGTCTCCGTGTACACGATAGATGGATAGAGACAGGCTCTTTTATACAGGCATCACAGACCGCATGGCAGCAAAGCATGGATGTTTATAAAAATTGGGAGGGCACGTATATTTCAAATTTTCTGTGGGGAATGTGTCCTATGAATTTTAACTATGGGATTGCCTGGGTAGTTCCCATTCTTATGATTGGCCTGTTCAGTGTTTCGACATTTGTGCTGGGAAGACATATTATGAGCAAATGGCTTGGTGTTGTTGATAAATCATACAGCACTTTTGTTATATTTGTCTTGCTTTTTATGTATTATCAGGTGATTGAGGCTCCTTTTGAGGGAATATACTGGTATAATGGAGCTTCTCATTACATTCTTATGCAATCTTTATGGTTTCTTAACCTGGCGCTTATTTCAGCAGGACTCTGGACCGACTCAAAGATAAGAGAAGTAGTGTACTGCGCATTGGCGGCAGTGATGGCTGTCATTATAGGCGGCGGCAATCTGCTTACGTGTCTTCAGGCAGAAATTGTAATGATGTTTCTCGTGATTTATTCAGTAATCACAAACCGTAAAAAGATTGCGGTTACTGTGATTCCTTTTGTTATGGGAAGTGTTGGGTTTATGTTTAACGCTTTGGCGCCAGGCAATTCATTGCGTGCGGAACCATTAAGCGCGGAAGGATATTCTGCGGTAAAGGCTATTTTGTTCTCATTTTATCATGCAATTTGTTTTATGGTTCGTTGGACGCCTGCCATTGTGATTGTGATATGGATGGCGCTTTTGCCTATTTTGTGGAAGCTTGTTAGGCAGTCGGAAAAGTCATTCAAATATCCGCTATGGGTTACAATAGGCGCTTATTGCGTATTTTCGGCAATGTTTACACCTACACTTTATGTCTCTGGAATGACAGGTTTTTCCAGAATGGATGACATTATTCAGATGGTATATTATTTGTGCCTGATTATGGTTACAACGTACTGGCTGGGTTATTTATCACATAATAAAACAAAGGAAGTATCATTCACATTTTTAGACAATTACGGCATTAGAATAACGACGGCTTGCTTTTTGCTTGCTTTTATAATATTTGCATTCACTGAGGATAAAAACACATATACAAGCATTTCCGCGTTGCGTTCACTGATAAACGGAGATGCACAGACTTTCTATGAAGATGCCATGGAACGGTATGATCTTTACACAGATGATACCATTAAAGATGTTGAAGTTAAACCTTATTCCGTTAAACCGGCACTTTTTGATTTTGAAGACTTATCAGAGAATCCGGATAACTGGTTAAATTTGGCTGTTTCAGCGTACTTTCATAAAGATAAAGTAAGGGTCGCCGTGGATGAATAAATTTGTAGACAGTTGCTTTCCCTATATAACTATTCGTTAAACACGGATTTTGCGCATAGTTCTATATAGCTGCAAAACAGTATGTATTTAGAATAAATCCATTTTCCTTGCTTTTAGCGCAATTCATATGAATAATAAGGAACAATAATACTCTCACCATAGCTGATATAATCAGATTTCAGCGAATTAAGATGTTTAACTTCCTTAATATAATCATTAGCTGAACTATAATGTTCATCATCCATATATTCACGGGCAATCGACCAAAGGGAATCCCCGTTAGAAATTGTAACGCTTTTATAATATTTATATGAAATCTGTTCACTTTCGCCTTTTGCATTGGATAAGAAACTGTTCACACTGAATGAAAATGTAATTGCCAGGCATACAGCCATAATTGTTAAAAGAAAATTCTTGCGCAGTTCCTTTTGCCTTCTGATTTTGTTCTTACTTATTCTTCTTTCACTTCTGTAATTGCTCATAATCATTTCTCCTTTATATTAAAGATTTTAAGTTTAAGTATACAATTATTCTATTACTAAATCGAACAAATGTTGCGAACATCCGTTCTTTATATTGAATTATATCGAACATATTTTCGAATGTCAATACTTATTTAATAAAAAATCGAACAAATATTCAGAACATATGGTTGCTTTTTGTGATAACTTGTGTTATGATTGTTTTATAATTAAACGAAATTGTAATGATTATGGTATTTTTTACAATTCATTTAACCATAGTATAAAGGAGGATAATATGGGATACGGTAAAATTACAAAGAAACAACAGGAAATTCTTGATTATATTAAGGATGAGATTTTAAACAAGGGATATCCGCCGGCTGTTCGTGAGATTTGCGATGCTGTTTCGCTTAAATCCACTTCTTCCGTTCATTCTCATTTGGAAACATTGGAAAAAAACGGATATATAAGGCGTGATCCTACCAAACCTCGTGCAATTGAAATCTGTGATGATAATTTTCAAATGGTCCGTACAGAAATGGTTTCGCTTCCGGTTGTTGGACGTGTTGCTGCCGGTGCTCCTATTCTTGCGGAGGAAAATATTGAAAACTACTTCCCTGTTCCGGCTGATATGGTTCCGTCAGGAGAATCTTTTGTTTTAAAAGTTAAAGGCGATTCTATGATAAATGCAGGAATTTACAGCGGTGATCAGATTTTTGTAAACAGCTGCAATACTGCCAATAACGGCGATACAGTTGTTGCTCTTATAGATGATTCGGCGACTGTAAAAACTTTTTATAAAGAAAACGGACATATCAGACTGCAGCCTGAAAATGATTATATGGATCCTATTATTGTGGATGATTGCCAGATTCTTGGGAAAGTATTCGGCGTATTTCGTTTATACCACTAATTTTTCCAGTATATACACCCTTTTATAAGATATAATAATATGTGATGGCAGGAACGATTAAAGTTTTTGTCATAATGATTGAAACTGTTTTATTTAGTTTCTTTAGATTCTTATGGAGAGGGGAAAATGATTATGAATAATAAAGGATTGGATTGTCTTGCCCTGACTATTGCCATTATCGGTGCAATTAACTGGGGACTGATCGGTTTCTTCAGTTTTGACCTTGTAGCCTTTATTTTTGGTAATATGTCATGGCTTTCCAGAATTATCTATGCTTTAGTAGGTATTGCAGGTTTATATATTATTACTTTCTATATGTATGCAGGCGGTACCTCGAGAGAATCACAATAACCGGAGAAATAAGAAGATTTAGCTATTCAGGTTGATTTTATTAATAAGTGATTCAAAAATGAATCCCAGCATGTTTAAAACTGTTGGGATTCATTTAATTATTTAAATTATTCGGTTTTATAGTTTCTTTTTAATCTATTTGCCGCCTTTAGCCTCAAAATCCTCAATAAACTGTATTAAAAGCTTTACGGTACCGTCCTCTCCTAATATTCCGCTGTTTACGGAAAGATCATATGTATCGGAACGTCCCCATTTTTTTGATGAATAATAGTTATAATAACTCTGGCGCTGCTTATCTTTCTTTATCATCAGTTCTTTAGCCTTCTGTTCAGTTGTAATGTCGCTGTATTTTTGCATAATATGCTTTATTTTACTTTTTTCGTCAGCATGGATAAAAACACTTAAACAGTTAGGATATTCGCTTAAAGCATAATCTGCGCATCTTCCAACTATAACACAGGGGCCTTCGTCGGCAATCTTTTTGATTGTATCAAACTGTGCCAGGAATACCTTGTGACTGATCGGCATATCCACAAAGGATGCTGAATTATAGCCAAAAGAGTATGTATCCATAACAAGATTATAAAGAAATGAGCTTGTAGGTCTCTCATCATGACCCTGCATCATTTCTTCACAGAAACCGCTTTCTTTGGCCGCCCTTGTAAGCAGCTCCTTATCATAGTATTTAATACCAAAATGGTTAGCTAACTTCTCTCCTATTTCATGTCCCGCCGAACCAAACTGTCGGCCTATGGTAATAATTGTATTCATAAACAACACCACCCTTTCTTATAATCTTATTATAAATATTTAACACCAAGAAATCAATCAGTATATGCGATCTATGAATCATATCTTGTTATATATTTAGCTGATTTATCATATATTATGTAAACTAAAGCATATTATTTTATTCAAGAATATTCAATAAATGTTCAAAATATTCCGGTAAAGGCGCCGATATTTCCAGATATTCTCCGGTCGAAGGATGTATAAGGCCTATAGTCATAGCATGCAGAGTCTGACCCTGTAGGTTAAACTTAGATTTGCGATTGCTATAAACAGCATCTCCAAGTACCGGATGTCCGATTGATGCCATATGTACACGTATCTGATGCGTACGCCCGGTTTCAAGCTGACATTCTATATAACTGTATTCTTTGAATTCTTTTAACATCTTATAATAAGTAACAGCAGGTTTCCCATTCTGTACATTTACAGCCATTTTCTTGCGTTCTTTTGGATCTCTGCCGATAGGCGCGTCTATGCGCCCCTCTTCTGCGTCAAATCTTCCATATACTATCGCATGATATTTTCGGGTAATCGAATGCTCTTTTAACTGTGCTGCCACTAAATTATGCGCAGTGTCATTTTTGCATATAATAATTGAGCCCGTGGTATCCTTATCAATCCGATGCACAATACCAGGACGCATTACACCATTTATGCCTGAAAGCTGCTCTTTACAGTGAAACATAACCGCATTCACCAACGTACCGCTATAGTGCCCGGGAGCAGGATGTACGACCATTCCCTTAGGCTTATCTATTATAAGTATATCTGCATCTTCATAAAGAATTGAAAGCGGAATATCCTCAGCCGGAATCTCAGGGACCACCGCATCCGGAATCTCAAAGGCTATCTCATCATCCACTTTGACCCGATAGCTTGCCTTCTGAAGTTTCCCGTTGACAAAAACCAAATCATCTTTAATCAGCTTTTGGATATAAGACCGCGACAGCTCCTGTAACGTATTACTTATCCACTTATCAATCCTCTCATCCTCATCATCAAGACCTACCCGATAACTAAAATTCTTCATAATACACCTGTAGTATATCAAAATCAATATATATGCATTCAGTCGTCATATTTTCGATTACTTATTTTAATTCTCTGAACTTCTTCTGATTAAATCCGATAAAATTCAAATCCGTTTCTTTATAATAAAATAAGAGTGCCAAAATCAATAAAGCTGTAGCCACAGTTACATATATATCCGCCATATTGAAAATCGGGAAGTGTATTAATGCAATATAGATAAAATCTACTACATAATTCAGCCTGACCCTGTCAATCATATTACCTATGGCGCCTGCCGCTATGAGTGTAAGCAGTATATGCATAAGCTTATATTTCTTCCGGTTAGGGGTTTTATAAAGAATATACGCAATCACGGTAAGAACGATCACTTCTACAAATATGAAAAAAATACGCTGATTCTGCAGCATTCCAAAAGCGGCTCCGGTATTTTCCAGATAATTAAACTCCAACACACCGTTTATAATGCTGAAAGCCGGTTGATTTTTTAAACGCAGTACCGCCATATTTTTGGTATACTGGTCTATAAAGATTAAAGCAGCCATTACTATAGCATCCAGTGATAAAACCCCGAACTTTTTAAGTTTTTCTTTTGTAGAATTCCTAAGTTTACTCATTATATTTTATGCCTTTTCATCTTCTTCACTAAAATAAATTTCATTTACTGCATTCAATATATCCTCATCCGTCACATTCATATCGATCACTGCTTTTCCGATTTTTTTAAGGAGTACAAACTTAATCTGTCCTGCAGTCATTTTTTTGTCTGATTTTGTCAATGAAACAATCTCCTCGGGATTAATATCATCTATGCTGATTGGCAGATTGAAGGGTACAAACATATCACGGATTTCATAATATTCATCCATTGAAAGCCAGTTGTGTTTCCAGGATATAAAAGCGGCTGCTACTGCTCCAAGAGCAACACACTCTCCATGAAGCATTTCAAAGTTTTTGGCTTTTTCTATTGCATGACCTATAGTATGTCCGAAATTAAGCAGTGCCCTGTCTCCCAGTTCCTTCGGGTCTTTTTCCACAACCAGTTTTTTGATATTGCAGCTTTGCATTACCATTTCTTCCAGGATATCAGGATCTCTGTCCTGTATCTCATACATATTTTCCAAAAGCCATTCATAAAAGGAAGCATCCTTAATAAGTCCATGTTTCATAACTTCCGCAAAACCGGAGAAGAACTGACGTTCGTCCAATGTCTTGAGGGCGCCGATGTTCATATATACGAGTTTGGGCATATAAAAAGCACCCACCATATTCTTATATCCGTCAAAGTCCACGCCTGTTTTACCGCCGATACTGCTGTCCACCTGCGCAAGCAACGTAGTCGGAAGCTGTATAAAATCAACGCCACGCAGATAGGTAGCAGCTGCATAACCTGTAATGTCGCCTACTACCCCGCCTCCTAATGCAAGCAGCAAATCTTTTCTGTCATATTTTTCTTCAATAAGAGTCTTATAAATATTTTTTACCGTATCTAAGGTCTTATTCTCTTCCCCCGCCGGAAAACTGTGCAAAATGACTTTTTTACAATTTCCGTCTAAGAGAGACTTGATTTCTTCACCGTAAAGTGATGCTGTATTTGAGTCTGCAATAATTGCAACACGTCTTTCATTTATATTAAAATCCTGCAGCTCTTCCAGCAAACCGCTGTAATCGGATGCAAATACAATATCATAGCAGGGCTTTTTTTCATAGTTGATAGTCAGTCTGTTTGCCATAAAATCTCCCTTTAGTAAAAGTTGTATATCAATATATTGATATTCTGTTTTATTTATATTATAAAAAGCGCAAGCCGGTGAGCTTGCGCTCCAAGAATTTGTTCTTGTAATTTCATATTAAATTGATTAGAGCCCTTTGTTAATCGGAACATCAAACGATCCCGATAAAATCTCTTGAAAATCACCGGAAATATCTACGCTTGCCGGAGTAATAATAAATATGTAATGCGATATCTTCTGGAGATTTCCGCTGATTGCAAAACAGGAACCCGATGTAAAATCTATGATTCTCTGCGCAATCTCCACATCCAATCCTTCAAGATTCAGAACAACCGTACGGTTGGCAAGCAAAGTCTCGGTAATCTCCCTAGCATCTTCTACGGTAGTCGGTCTTATAACGCAAACCTCCATACCTGAATCAGACATCTTTCTCATCTGACGCATTGGAGTTACCTTCGGTATGGGTTTCTTAACCGGCCGCTCTTCCTCAGCAGCATTATCTTCTCTTGCAGATGCTGATTTTTTTACCGGATCCGGCTCATCATAATAATCATCATCATAGAAACCGTCATCGTCCTCATCATTTATTTTCATTGCATTCAAAAACTTGTCCATAACGCTCATGATAAACCTCCATCCTATTCGGTATAAGAACGTTCCCCGAATATACCTGTTCCAACTCTAACATAGGTGGCTCCCTGTGTGATGGCAACTTCATAATCTCCTGTCATACCCATAGAAAGCTCTTCCATATAAACATTATCAATGTTTTTGTCAACTATGTCAACATATATTTGACGTAATTTTTCAAAATATTGTTTGTTTTCTTCTGAATTTTCTACATATGGTGCTATAGTCATAAGTCCTTTTACAATAATATTGGGAAGTTTGGCAATTTCTTCAACCAATTTATACGCTTCCTCAGATGTGGTTCCAAACTTGGATTCCTCTCCTGCTACATTCACTTCCACCAGTATGGATACGCTGACGTTCTTCTTCACGGCCTCTTTGCTGATTTCTTCGGCAAGTCGCAGCGAATCCACGCTATGTATAAGATAAACCTTATCCACTATATATTTAACCTTATTTCTTTGAAGATGCCCTATCATATGCCATCTTATGTCCTTAGGCATCTGCTCGTATTTATCAACAAGCTCCTGCACCTTATTCTCCCCGAAATCCCTACAGCCGTATTCATAAGCTTCCTGTAACATCGAAACCGGTTTGGTCTTACTAACTGCGATTAAGGTGACATCTTCAGGATTCCTGCCGCATTTTTCGCAGGATGCTTTGATTTTTTCTTCGACATCCTTTATATTCTCTTGAATACCCATAGTTCCTCAATCCGTCCTATTCATAAACAAAATCATTATCATCAACAGTAGATGCATCTAAAACAATATAATCGTATACATTCAGTCCATACATAGTATTGGATTTTACAATCGAATACTCATCATTCTGATAAAGTATGATAATCTGCTTGAAATCGGCATAGCCCTTATTGATATTATATACGCCTATTAAGGAACCAACCCTGCTGACTGCATACTTCTCAGATGACTCCGGTTTAATCAGGTAATTACCGCTCCTAAGCACCGTATCGTCAAGATAATATTCCTTGTCGGTTTCCTCGTAAATAGTTGTTTCTACAAAACTAGTGGTAGTATTGCCCTCTTCATCATAAGTCTCAAGCAATACACCATATTTGCCGCTGTTACCGCCTTTTGTTACATATTCTTTCGGTACGATGAAAAATTCCTTTTCTACAATTGCGGAATTAGGTATCTTAAGGCCTGTTTCGTCTTCCAGGAGAAGCTCTATGTCTATAAAACGCTCTGTGCAGAATGTTATCATAGAATTGGTAAAAGTGAGTGACACGAAAGTATCCCCGGCCTCATTGGTAAAAGCCTCCACTTCTCCCCAGGAGGTATATTGATTTTTTAAGAACCTGACCTCAACATATTCTTTTTCTACCAATTCTTCCGCAAGTTCCGCATCAACCGGAATTACAATAGACCAGTCTTCGTCAGTCGATAATTTATAAACAGGATCTCCGGCAGCTACCAGTTCATTATTGATAAGATAGTTTTTGGTATAATTACTCTGATCAAAATAGTCCATGGTCATATCCTGAAGGGAGAGATTTTCATAATCATCAATGGAATATATAACTATCCCGCTGTCGTTTGCGTAATAATAATCTATCAATGCAGTATTGGCGGAAGAATTCAGTGCATTGGCATTTTCAAGAACATTATAATTTGCAAGTTTTATAACCGTACCCTGAACATTATATTTAAAATTGTATATTTCCGAAAAATTGGAACGACCAAAGCCATTGGAAAATGCCTCTATCTCTGTTTTCAATTCTGAGAGATCCTTGTCGGAAAGGGAATTTTCACCGGTTTCGCTTGGTTTTATATAATCTGATAATCTTCCGGTTTCATCTATTGTATATACCAGATTGCCCACTGCAATACGTTCACCCTCCCTGGCATAATAGTTGGTATATCCTGCATTATTACAGGTGATAATTTTCTCTTTACGTATCGCTATTCCTTTATATATGTTGTTCGAAGAAAGAGCGCCTTCCTTCACCTCATATCCTACTATCTGTTCGGTGGAAAAGTACATAAATACACAGATTATAATGTAAATAAAAATGACAGCAAAAATAATAACACCGATGTTGAGATTGAGCGGATGTCGGTATTTTGCAATTTTATTTCTGTTATTTGCGTTATTTCGGTTAGCTGCCAAAGTTAATAGTCCTCCGGATACAATAGAAAGCGCACTTCACAAACGTACTATTGTCATGAATAACAAAAACCCCGGATTTTCCGAGGTTTTATGGAATTAGTCAATATTATGTAAATAATTTATAATGAAACGATTACCTTGCTCTTTGCATTTTCAGGAAGCTCATGTTCATCCAGAGAAACGCTGAGAACAAAGTCAACATTGAATTCCTTGCTGATTGATTCTAACTTATTGATTACATTTTCAATATTCTGTCCTTCCAGACAGGAAATTTTCAAGAAGCTGTCAAAGTACATCTGCTGCAGGTCATGATCCTGTGAAATAATACCGCAGATAAAACCAACAAATTCATCACTATTACTAATCATATAATCGGTTACATTGATTAATCGAATCTTATTATTCAATTCGAACATATGTTTTGTGCTTTTGTCGAGGTATACGACATTGCCTGCAATAGTTTTTACTTCCGTATTTACTTTATCCAATAACTGTTTTGTCTTGCCTTTGCCTTTCCTGCCTACGATTAATTGAACCATTGTAAACCCCTCCTAAAGTAAAATAATCATGCTGATAGAAAGCCAAAAACTAAACTTTCTATAAATATATATGATATATACAAGATATAGTATATCTTATATATTCTCTACTAAAATATATTATAAGTGAAAACATATAAAAAAACAACCATAAAAGTAATTTATATTATTATTTGGCAGCTTTCAGCAAATCGGTCATTTTAAGATATAAATCTTCTGTTGATGCACTGTTCATAATTACAGATATATATGGATTCCCATTACTGCTTCTTGAAAGCAATATCAGGCAGTGGCCGGCTGCATTTGTAGTTCCGGTCTTACCTCCTATCACGTTAATATTATCAGGGGCCGTATAATCTCCCCTCAGAAACAGATTCAGCGTTTTTAGATCCAATGTTTTATCAGATCCGTCTTTGGCTTTAAAAGTAGTACTGTAAGTAGTCATCTGAATTATTTCATTAAACAGTTCATATTTCAGTGCTTCCTCGAAAATCAGGTACAGATCATAAGCTGTAACATAATGTCCTTCCGCAGTCAGTCCGTTTGGATTAACAAAATTACAGTTGGTTGCACCAAGTGAAGCCGCCTCTTCGTTCATCATATTAACAAATTCATCTATCGTACCACCAACACCTTCGGCAATCATTACGGCCACATCATTGGCTGAATGTATGAGTAAAATATGCAGTGCCTGATCCAGAGTCATTGAATCTCCGGGCTTTAAGCCGCAAAGTTGTGCACCGGGCTCGGTAATTATTACATTATCGGAAGCTGTAAGCACTTGATCCGAAGCTGCATGTTTCAGGGCCACAAGCGCAGTCATAACTTTGGTTATGCTGGCAGGGTGAACCTGTTTGTTCGCATTTTTGGCATATAAAGTATTCCCGCCGTTAAGATCAAATAAAGCCGCTGCGCTGACATCTGTAATATCAACATCGGAATTAGGAATATCTTTGTCAACAACGCATAGATCAGATGCAAATGTTTTGGCAGTCTGTATATCATCTGTCTGTACAAGCTTAAAGCTGCTTACCTGATAATTGCTGTCATATGGCATACTATAAGCAGCTGAACCGCAGCCTGTCAAAGACATAATGACAATCATCATAAACAGCGATAGAGCTTTTTTTCTATATGATTTAAGCATATTTATACTATTTGTACATCTCACGCCACTCTAAATCTCCTCTGTCCAATGATTTAATCAGAAGTTCCGCAGATGCAAGATTGGTCGCAAGCGGAATATTATGCACATCACACAGGCGCATAACGTTATTTATATCCGGTTCATGTGATTTGGGATTTAACGGGTCCCTAAGGAATATACATAAATCAATTTGATTATGTTCAATCTGAGCTCCAATCTGCTGCTCTCCGCCAAGATGTCCGGCAAGATATTTATGAATTGACAAATTGGTCACCTCTTCTATTAATCTTCCGGTTGTTCCCGTTGCAAATAAATCATTTTTGCTTAAAATACCCCGATAAGCAATACAGAAATTCTGCATAAGTTTCTTTTTTGCATCATGTGCAATCAGCGCAATATTCATATTTTTAACCCCTCTGCATAATATTATTAGCCGTTTATCTTGTCTGTATGTCTACTTTTTACATTGCAGACGCACGTTTAATACAAAGCCTATTCCAATATAAGAACTAACTAAAGATGTCAGGCCGTAACTTACAAACGGAAGCGGTATACCCGTATTAGGGCTGGCACCGGTAGCGACGGCAATATTAAGCGTACCTTGAAATCCGACAAGCGCGGCTACCCCTGCCGCTATAATCGTTCCTGCCAGATCTTTAGACCTCCTTGCTACCATAATACATTCAAATGAAATTAAAATCAATATAACAATTACACTGCATCCTCCAACGAATCCAAATTCTTCCCCAATAACCGCAAAAATAAAGTCGGTTTCGGGTTCGGAAATAAAATTTCCGTTTTTTACTGAACTTATTTCGTTGGTTTTATATCCTTTACCGTATAATTGCCCGGAGCCTATGGCCATTTCGGAATTGAGCTGCTGATAAGCTTCAGCATTGGCATATTCTTCCGGATGCAGCCATGCAAGGATCCTGTTTTGTTGAAAAGGTTTAATAAGTGTCTGATCGGGCTGGAGAACCAGCGTTAATGCAATTATAAATGCAGGAATTCCGATTGCAAGTGTTGTTACTATATATTTCCAGCTTAAGCCCCCAACAAACATCATAACACAAAAGATCACTGCTATCATTATACTGGTGGACATATCCGGCTGTTTATATATCAAATAAAGAGGGTATGAAAATAAAGCAATACAAATAATAATAAAACGCAAATCACCCATTTTATTTTGATGATTCATGATAAACTGTGCAAAAAACAATATCAAAAATATTTTAGCAGTCTCTGACGGTTGGAACTGTATACTGAAAATATTGAGCCAACGCTGCGCTCCACCCGCATCTACACCAATCTCAGCAACCAGAATAAGAAGAACAATGTTTGCGGCATATATTATCCAGTAAAATTTAAGTATAACCGAATAATCGAACAAGGATATCACAATCATAAGAAAAAAACCAAATACAAAACCGGCAAGCTGGCGTGTCTGAAGGGATTCCTTAGCACTTCCGATAGCAAGTATGCCTATTACCGTAAGTGCTACGACAAGTATAATCAGCTTAAAATCATAATCTCTGATACGATACTGCCTTATCATTGTTTCTCCCTTCTGTATTTCTTAAATTTTTTAGTTCTTCAGGCTGTTTAGATCCAGAATGGGAATATTGGCATAAAGTGTAGGATTTTTCAGCGCTCTTCCCTTACTTCCTGTCTTGGTGATCTGAATTTCCATACTTTTGGTATCTATCTTCATATATTTGGATATCACCTTGGCAATATCGTTTTTTATCATTTCCATCATTTCAGGTGAACAGTTTACACGGTCGGAAATCAGTAATATTTTAAGCCTGTCTTTGGCTATTTCTTTGGAACTTTTTCGTTTTAATATATTCTTCAACAATTCCACTACCCCCTAACTCCGATGGAAAATACCGGATATCTTTGTCCAGAAAGAAATCCCTCTTTCAAAGTCGATAAAAGGTACTTCTTCTCCGTTTACTCTGTAACAGATATTTTGGTATGCTTCACCGGCAAGAGTGCTGCTGCCCACCACAGGCTCACCCTGATTAGTTGCAATAACAACACTTTCGTCATCAGGTACCAGACCTATAAGTGGAATTGAGAGAATATCAACAACATCATCCGAAGACATCATATCTCCTCTTTTGATCATATCAAAACGGATTCTGTTTATTATAAGATCAATCTTTTGTATTTCATTTGCTTCAAGAAGTCCGATAATACGGTCGGCGTCCCTGATTGATGAAACTTCTGGGGTAGTCACGACTAACGCCCTGTCTGCACCTGCAATTGCATTTTGAAATCCCTGTTCTATTCCTGCGGGACAGTCCAGAATGATGTAGTCAAACTGATCCTTTAAGTGGGATATCATTTTGACCATTTGTGCGGGATTGACCGCACTCTTATCCCTGGTCTGTGCGGACGGCAGAAGAAATAAGGTGGGATAACGCTTGTCCCTTACAAGTGCCTGCTTAATACGACAGTTACCTTCTACCACGTCTACCAGATTGTATACAATCCGGCTCTCCAGTCCCATAACCACATCCAGATTACGCAATCCGATATCGGTGTCAATTAATAGAACTTTTTTACCCATGGCTGCAAGACCTGTACCAACATTTGCTGAAGTAGTGGTCTTTCCTACTCCGCCTTTCCCTGATGTGACGACAATTA
>JAFLTG010000044.1 GCA_022510545.1 Lachnospiraceae bacterium
CCTTTTGATTCTTTTCAGAAGCCAGTTTTACCATATCCTCTGAGATGTCAATTCCATAAATCGTGCATTGTTCCTTCCGGTATATCAGAGCATCCATATATCCGTTACCGAAGCCGATATCCAGAACTTTCATGCCTTTTGACAATCTCATATTTTCAATAATCCCATTATACATGACCTTGTTTGTACGATTCATTGCCCAGGTCACCATACGTCCGACAATGCCTCTCGGATTACCGCATTGTGAAGCCCAATAGTCAGAAAAACTACTCATAATTCAAACCTCTATTTCTTTGTGATAATTGCTTTAAAATCATTCATCAGTGATTCAACAGCCATGCAAATCCTTTCGCCATCCTTATTTCACTATCCACAAAGTGATTCCCCGGATTCCATTCCAAAATACACGTTTTTTCGTTACTTTCTTCACATAAAACTTCATACTGCTTACGGATATTATCACCGACTTTTGACATCACTTTGTTTTTAGTCTTTTCTTCCTTATTTCCAAGACTCAAATAAACCTTGAGCGTCTGTATAGAATGCGATGTCATATAGTTATCCCAATCAGGGAACCAGACGGAAGGCGATACTGCCGCTATGCCACGAAAAATATCCGTTTGATAGGCTGCCCACAGTGCAAAAAGTCCTGATAAGGAATAGCCTCCAAGATAAAAATAGGTTTTGCTATTATTGCTATTATTCATATAAACATTATTTATGTACGGAATCAAAGTATCTGTTATGAAAGAAAGGGTATCGGCAGCACCTGCCCCGAAGCCGTTATTCCCAAAAACAGCAGGTGCCTCCCAGGGAGACAGTTCCTCATTCCAATCTTCAATCAGAAACGCGGCAAGAGAAAATGTCTTATTTGAAGATAGCTCTTTTATGATTTCAATTTCCCTGTCCAGCAATTCCAAATCGTGCTCATCAATTGCCTGTATCAGGAAATTGTCTGCCTGATCATTCTCATATATATAACAGCGTTTTCCGCCAATGTTCTGCTCTGAGCGCATGAATTACGATTCCTTTCATCAAATATCTTTATATAACATATAATAATCCGCTTCGAGATTATCAGTTTGCCCTTTGAACCAATGCATAGCATCATCCAACGCTTTATTATATATAATCGGCGCCATATGCTCGCAAAACAATTCAATAATCTGCTGTTCTTCAATGATTCCGATTTCTTCTCCCCGAACATCTAAATAAAATGCCTTTATTTCACCGGCAAGTTGCTTTTTTTGTTGATCATTTAACTTAATTATCTCGTTTAGGCTTTTCCTGTTCATCGTCTCCCTCACAATTCTATTTCTAGTTCAGTATAAAATACGCATAACATCATATCCGTTATAATCACCTGCTCACATTAACAATGCTAACACTTGTGTTCTCCGGGTCAACAGTGTATTTAAATCTCACATCATCTAATAAATTATCATTTTTTGTTGCTTTAATTCTTATGGAGGCACTATCGTTTATGCTTTCCGTATAGTACTCATCGCCATCGATATATATACTGTATTCACTGTCCCCATATCGGAGTGAAACGGTGCCTATTTCAGTCTCTTTCGTAACACCATTTTCTCTAAAATTATCAAGTGCTATTGTTTTTCCTGCATGCACAATAATAAAATCTGTTGTATCATTGATTTTATCTGTACCACTACCTACACCGGACAGCAAATCTTTATACACATTATTTGATGTAAGAGCATTTTCTTTCAAATCTATTATAATATCATTTGAAGAATCATACAAAAGCATTAAATATGTATCGAGATCATTCTGCGAATTGATAAATCCTGCCTCATATTCCTTGTATTCTTTATACCAGGCATTCCACCTATCAGCTATTGCACTATCTCTCCTATCTTCAATTTCATAATTCTCACAAATGTACTCCCCCAAATATTCAGAAACCTTTTTTTGTCCTGCAATGTTCATGTGGGAAGCGGAATCCGAATAATCAATTTGATAATTAACAACATCAAGGTTCGTAAAATTGACATAGTTAACGCCATACTTATCTGCAATATCCTGGATCACATTGGATTCTTTCTTACATGTTTCGTCTGTCGGAAAAGGTAAATAAGTAAGTAATAGTGGAATATTTCTATTTTGACATTCCTCTATTATTCGTTCAAGGTAAATAACGCCCTGCATATTTTCCGTAATTTCAGCCTTCTCAGATGTATTGCTTATTTCAATCGGCTCATCCACATCTATTTCAAATTCACATCCTTTTGTATCAACAAATTCATTCACAAAGTCTATTTTTTGCAGTTCTCCCCATCGGCTATGATAATCACATACAGGAAATAATATGCTATATCTTTCTAAATCCGTGTAGAATAGTCCATCTTCCATTCTAATTTCATCTTTCATTAAATCATCTATGGCTGTCCATTTCGTGTATGAAAGCGGAAATGCATCAAATGCCTCGTGCATACGATATTTATTATATGTTTTATGAAGCCAGGTTGTCCTATAGCAGTCAACTACTACTAATTGGGGGCTTTCATAATCTAACACATTCATCAATTTCCAATATATTTTGGGAAGTGTACATGTCGGACTTCCCCAATTATAGGATGTGAGTCCATATTCATTCCATATTTCCAGCGGATTAATCCCATACATAACATGCGATGTTCCAAAATAAAGGATGTCATAGTCTTTGGCATACTTAAAATATGCACTATAGGACATATCTCTTGTTAATGCGGTTTTTACTCTCGTTAATTGTTGAATATAATATAAGCAGCCCACTAAAAGACATATTGTAACCAGGACTGACATTATCTGTTGTATTGTTTTCTTATACATTTCTTATCCCTTCTAAAACTGAAAATATATAAAGTTCGCTTCATTGTAATCCTGCCCCCAAACTCCAAGAGTAAAAATCGCTGAGATCGCAAAGGCAAAAAAACACCACCGAAACCAGTAATCCTGTCTGACGACTACTTCCCTAATCTTAATGCCTTTTCTCTTACAGAAATCAGCAAAAAGCAGTATTACTATTCCCAAAAGCATCAAGTGGAAATTCTTTTCATCCAAACCACACATATACAAAGAACTATCAAACAGCACCCATGGGTTTTTAACAGTAATCATGGACTTAATTATTTCAAGTGCCTCCTTAAAGCTATAAGCTCTAAAGAAAATCCAGGAAAAATCCACCAAAACGAAAGTAGCTGCTATATGTATGAGTTTATGTCCCAATGATTCCCTGTCAAGGCGCAATACCGAGACCAGTTTATCTCTTATAGGTTTAAGCATTTCACCAATTATCTGGTATAGCCCATTGAGTCCGCCCCAGGCAATAAAAGAAAAAGAAGGCCCATGCCATAAGCCGCTAAGCAGAAATACAATCATCTTATTAATATATTTCCGAATACTGCCTCTCCGGCTGCCACCCAGCGGAATATATAAATAATCCTTGAACCATGATGTCAGAGATATATGCCATTTCTTCCAAAATTCTGATACAGATGTTGATAGATAAGGTGCATCAAAATTTTCCATAAGTTTGATGCCTAATATTTTAGCTGCCCCCATTGCAATTGTTGAATATCCGGCAAAATCACAATATATCTGAAATGCAAAAAGCAATGTGGCAACGACAAGATACGCTCCCGGATATGTAGAAAAATCACCATAAACAGTATCAACAAAAATTGCTATGCGGTCAGCCAATACTATTTTTAAGAAAAACCCCCACATCATCAACAATATGCCCTCTCTGGCATCCTCGAAACAAAATTTTTTAGGAACCGCCAGCTGTTTCAACAAATTTTTCGAGCGTTCAATAGGTCCTGCAAGCAACTGTGGAAAAAATGACACAAACAGTGCATATCTAAAGAAGTTTTTCTCCGCATATATTTCATTACGGTAGACATCCATAGTATAGCTTAATGACTGAAATGTATAAAATGAAATTCCGACCGGCAAGATGATATCAAAAACAGGGGCATTTAATTGAATATGAATTTGGGCAAATAAATTCGTTAAAATTGTCAAAGCAAAATTAATATATTTATAATAAAACAGTATACCTAAATTAATTATAAAACTGCCTGCCACTATCCAATTTTTCAACGCTGTCTGTTTCACCACATCATAGGACGAATTGTTTACTTTCCCTATTAATAAACCACTCACATAAGTAATGACGGTCAATAAAAGTATGAGCAATACGTACTTGGCATTCCAGCACATATAAAAATAATAGCTCGCCATCAAAAGCAATGGCTGCTTAAATTTCTCCGGTATTACAAAGTAAGATAACACAATGAGCGGAAAAAAAGTTAAAAATTCGATAGAATTGAAGAGCATTCAATTATCCTCCTATCAATAACCATGCAAATCCCTTTGCCATACTGAGTTCAGTATACAATAACTTTTTACCCTTTTCAATTATACTTATAGTTGCAGCGTAACTTATTATGCTGCCATTTATTGCTTAATAACATACTTGCACTTTTGTATAGGTCGGCGGTATAATTGAAAAAGTCGTTATAAAAAGATTGAAATATCAGATTATATTTTAAAGGCGGTTTTTACGGATGATAATAGTACTAATTAACTGGATTTACATTATAATAACTACATACTTAACAGGAAATGCCTGTATGCGCATTCTGGAGCATTTGTTTCGACAAAAAAGAATTGATAATATAACAGGACATCCCGAGAATTGGACATGGAATAGAACGCCATTCTATGACCTTTTTGCAGGAATTATGTGCACAACCTTATATGCACAGATATACAGCCTGTTTAGCGGTGTAAGACTTGGCGCAAATATCGGATTACTGGCATTTTGCCTGATTTATGCCATACTGTTTGGGAAAAAAGTCGCAAATGAGCTTAAAAGTTGGCTGCGAAAACAAAGCAATGAAATATCTTCTATTATAAGATACGGACTTATCTGCATGCTTGTTCTGGTAACGGCTGCATATGCTCTTGCCACCTCCGGAGCACCCAAGCTCATAGACACTGACTGGTATCACGCCCAGACCATCCGCTGGATTGAGGAATACGGCTGTGTGACCGGTGTTGCGAACCTATTTTATTCTCTGGGTTTTAACAGCGCACAACATTATTTTGACGCACTCTACAGTATGAAGGCAATGTTTGGAGTTTCTCTTCATGCTACAGGCGGCTACTTCGGACTGCTGCTCCTCTTTCACGGACTGCTCAGATTAGCAGGATGGAAATCTCACAAACGTCACATCGCGGATGGACTGGCACTTGGCGAGGTTGTCTATACCATCATTGTCACCGCATTCTTTGCTGACCCTTATACCGATACCCTTCCAAACTGCCTTGTTTTCTTCATCCTAACCGAGTGGCTGATTCTGATTGAAAATGAGGAAAAAGAAGATTTCCCCTATGCCTTTTTGTGCATCTTCGGTGTTTTTGCAACGGTGGTTAAAACCTCTGTTGTTATGGTGGTGCTTCTTGTAATTCAGCCTGCCATATGGCTTATCAAAAATAAAAGCTGGGGAAAAATTGCAGGCTATATCATAACAGGTGTTATTATAGTAGTTCCTTTTTTTATAACCAATGTGAGAGTGACAGGCTATCTGGTTTATCTGGCAAGTGGGATAGATTTGTTTGACGTGCCATGGAAGATTGATATTGAAATTGTCAAGTATTCCGTAGCCAGTATGATACATGATGCCAGAGATGTTACGGCAACCATGGATGAAGCTTTGCACAGCGGTCTTGCCTGGGTTCCGGCCTGGTTTAAAAATGATTCCATAAGCCACAGGATTCTATATCTGGCCGTTTGCTCTTTACTGGTATTTGATATAGTCGGGACAATATTGTCCGTACTAAAAAAGAAATCTGCAGAACTTCCTATGCTTCTTCCCCGTCTGGTAGTTATTATCGGACTGGTTTACTGGTTTTTTACGATTCCGCAAGTTAAATACTGCTGGGTATTCCTTTTATTCCCTCTGACGGTTATACCTATGATTTATATGGAAAAATATAAAGAGCATAGCAAAATCAAAAAATTGGCAGCCATTACGGCCTCTCTGGCAAGCGGCGCAGTTCTTATAATGTTTGCAGGATTTTATGGTCTGAGAACACTTGGTTACGTGCGTGATGCACTGCCGAATACACTAATCAGACAGGCTGACTATCAGAAACATGAACTGATACCTGTAAAAAAAGACGGACACACCTTCTATGTGCGTGAAGAAGGCGGCGATATTGTTTGCGGTTATTATGTTTTCCCATACTTAAATGATGAGGAACTTTTGGACAGGCTGGTTACGGGAGAAAGACTCTCGGATGGGTTTTATCTTGATCAGTGAGGACGGATTGAGTATTTTACTAAAATAGCAATTAGTATTAGGGCTGATTTAGTATTTGTAATCTTAAATCAGCCCATTTCTTTTATATCGTTTTAGGTTTCGTAACAAAATGTACCCCGCCGGTAATCAGCAATGATGCAGCAACCGACACAAGATATGATGCCACTTTATGCAGATCGCCATTTACGCCATTAAATACCAGATATAGCTCTCCGAACACACCATAAAATATGAAATATATCTCTCCAAATACTATTCCCATCATCACCCAATGTGCGATAGGAAATGCATAGAATCCGGTTCTCGCATAGTCCTTATTCTTATCCGCGATGTAAGAAAGAATAACAAAAACGGCAGCTATGATTGCCCAGAATATCCAGTTTTGCATACTGTTTTCCGCCAGGTTATCCCAATGCATATGCAAACAATAACTGGCCATTACCTGTATTGCAAATTCCATTACAAAAAAGGTAAAAATGGTTCCCGGAACATGGTTTGCAATCTTTCTGCAAAGGAGCAGCAAAGAATAATGCAGCATAAATATGATTACGGCTTTTACGGCATAAATCCAAAGCTGTTCCTTGTTAGTAAAAACAAAGTCCGTGTGTTTTTCCACATACAGTACATCCAGTCGGATGAGCACTGTCTGTACCAACAGAGGAATTACCACTACAGGCAATCCACTCAGATAATGACAGGTTAATAAATTGCGTGACTTTACAGGAAAAGTACGCAGCACTTCTGTACGGTTCTGAGTCTCTTGCGCTAACAGCCTGACCGCCTGCGCAATAAGTGCCACTATCACAGTCATCGACACCATACGTTCCAGAAACATAGACGGAATCTCATCTAAAAAAGCATCCTGACCAGGCAGCTCCGGATGAGCATCCCAGACTCCTTTCAGATATTGTGACCATTCTAAATAATTCTCCAGGTGAAATAATTTATGATGCAATCCATATTCATTCGCCAGCAAATAAATTACCACCAATAGCATAACAACTGTTATTATAATCCAATAAAGCCTATCTTTTTTGAATAATTTTTTTAAATCACTCATGCTTATATTCCCCCTCGCTTAAAGTAACACTTGCCCTTCCTTTCCCTTGGATATAAATTTTCTTTAAGAGCATATAAATCTCTTCCAGTGTAATCTGCTGTCCGCTATAATCCCCAATACCCAATTTTCTTAATATGCCTTCGCTCTCTTCCCGTTCTCCTACGGTATAAAACTCTGATAAATCTCCAATCTTGGATGCTGCATAGACGTTCATTGCCAACAGTTTATCATCCGTTATATTCTGTGGCAAAACCCCCTGCCATTTCTGTACGCTTCCTATGAACTCATCTATGGATCTTTGCGCAAAAATCTCTCCGGCCTCCATCATAGCCACGCTGTCGCACATGCGTTCCACATCTGCCAGATCATGACTTGAGAACAGAACTCCAATCTGCTCTTTTTCCACTTCCTCAATAAGAATATCGCGGAACATTGTTTTCCCCTCTGCATCCATACCGCTCTCAGGTTCATCCATAATCAGATACTCCGGCTGCTGCGCGATTGCCAGAATAAAATATAATTTAGATCTTTCTCCCTTGGACAAAGTTCCTACATTTCTTTTCGAATTGATACCAAAACGTCTCAGCAGTTCATTAAATTTATTAATAGAAAATGTGTCGTAGAAGTTCTGATAATATTTCGCTATCCCCGCAACGGAATAGACGTTGATAAAATCAAGCTGCTCCGACACATACGCCACTTTTGCCTTCACTTCCGGATTGTCATAAATATCCTTTTCATCATACAGCACGGTTCCCTGCGCAGGTTTATAGATTCCGGTAACGCATTTAAGCAAAGTGGTCTTGCCGGCTCCGTTGGAACCAATCAAGCCATGAATCTCGCCACGATTAATGCATATGTCAATTCCATGGATGACCGGCTGATTATTGTAGCCTTTTTGTAAGTTCTTTATCTCTAACATTTGCTTATCTTTCCTTTCTGAAATATTTCTGCCATAACATTAGATGGAAGAATAGATTTCCTTTACCATATTTACCACATCCGCTTCGGAATAACCTATACGCTTCAGTTCAATCATTTCACTCTGAATCCTACTTCTAATCTTCTCCAGTTCCTCCGCATTGGGCTCCATACTCGGCATGGTCGTGATAAAAGTTCCTTTAGCCCTTATTGTCTCAATCACTTTCTGACGTTCCAGCTCCTGATACGCCTTCGCCACGGTGGACGGTGTGATATCCAGAGTCTGAGCCATCTTACGAACGGATGGAATAGCATCCCCGGGACTTAAATATCCTTTGATGACCAACAATTTGATTTGTTCAATAATCTGCTCGTAGAGTGGTTTTTTACTGCGATAATCCAGTTCGATCAAGTAATCACCTCCTCGTCTCACGTATGATACTAATTTAGTATCGTCTCTGTATTGGTTGTATTATCTGTATTGCTTTATGTAGTACAGTTATTGTATAATGATTTTTATTATTTGTCAACAACATTTTAAATATTATTTTATATTTGGGAAAAGTGTTAAGACTTCTTCACATGCGTATGCGTATACAAATGCTCCTCACAATATTCATAATTCCCATCGCACTTAGAGCAGAATCTAAACTGCATATCCGGACTATCCACCTCAGTCCTGCCACAGATTGCACACTTATGCTTGGTTATCCCACTGCTTGCACGTCTTACATCCCGCTTAAACTCCTGTCTTCTGTGAATCTGCTTAGGATTCAGATGCATCATATTCCTTGAAGTCAAGAAGAACACGACAAAATTAAGTAATGACGCCGCAATCGCAAACTTGATATTGATATCTCCCTGCAGGAATGAGAATATCAGCATAATTCCATATATTACTCCCAGCCATTTAACTTTTATCGGAATAATAAACATAAGCAATACCGATATATCCGGAAATGTGGCTGCAAACGCAAGGAAAATAGACATATTTATATAGTAGGTACTAAAATACATAGAAATTCCCATAAAGTAAATTGCGACGTTTTCTGCCCCCATCAGAGTCAGTTCATTGCTAAAGCGCAGGTACGTATACCCCATCAGAAGGAAACTGCCAAGAATAGTAAAAAGCATCCCTGAAAACAGATATACGTTATATCTGTAGGTACCCCAGGTTCTCTCTAGGGTAGTTCCTATTGAACAATAGAAATACAGCATTATAAGAGTAAAAAAGATATTGGACTCCGCCGGCGGAATAAGTATCCAGGTCACAAGTCTCCATATCTGTCCATGAAGGATAGCATAGGGATTTAACGCAAAATAGTAATATATAAAACCCGGCGACATTATATTTAATACATATCCTATTGCATAACATGCAACCAGCACAAACGATAAATTTCTGATTGCATACTTTCCGAATCTTTTTTCAAATGAACTCATATTAATACTCCTTTTTATTGCAGACGAAAGAAGTTCGTCTTTGGCATTTCACAGTAAAAATTTGAATATATTCTATCATTACTGATTTTAAAAGTAAATGTCAGTATCAATAATTAAATAAAAATCATAAAAATTTAATATTTATATACCAAAAACTTTACAAATTCTCAAAAAGTGTTAATTGCTTTTTTAAAATAAGTGTCGTATAATGACTAAGCGTGTCGAGGGTGAAAATAAATTTTCACCCGCAAGTTTGTGCTTAAACACAAACTCGCAGACTATGAGAAAGGGATGGTTACATAAATGAATCAGATGCAATATACTCTTGGTATTGATATTGGATCCACTACGGTTAAAATAGCGATTCTGGATGAAAAACATCAGATTCTCTTTTCGGACTATCAGAGACACTTTGCCAATATCAGGGAGACTTTGGCCTCTCTATTGCAGAGTGCATATGAAAAACTGGGAAACATTACCATACACCCGATGATAACAGGATCAGGCGGTCTGACGCTTGCAAACCACCTTGGAGTTCCTTTTGTACAGGAAGTAATTGCAGTATCTACTTCACTCAAGGATCTGGCGCCTGTCACGGATGTGGCCATCGAACTTGGCGGTGAGGATGCGAAGATCATCTACTTTGAGGGAGGTAATGTTGAACAGCGTATGAACGGTATCTGTGCCGGTGGTACAGGTTCTTTTATTGACCAGATGGCATCACTTTTGCAGACCGATGCATCCGGCTTAAATGAATATGCTAAGAATTACCATTCACTATATACTATTGCGGCAAGATGCGGTGTTTTTGCCAAGACTGATATACAGCCGCTTATCAATGAAGGGGCAACCAAAGAGGACTTATCCGCATCTATTTTTCAGGCAGTGGTAAACCAGACCATAAGCGGTCTTGCCTGCGGTAAGCCTATCAGGGGACATGTTGCATTTCTCGGGGGCCCATTACACTTTTTATCCGAGCTTAAACAATCATTTATACGCACACTCAAATTAGATGATGACCACATTATAGATTTGGACAATTCACATCTGTTTGCGGCAATCGGTTCCGCTTTAAATGCTAAGGAAGAAGTAAGCTTCTCTATGCAGGAAATGGTATCAAAACTCTCTTCAGACATAAAGATGGAATTTGAAGTAGAGCGTATGGAGCCGCTTTTTGCAAGTAAAAAAGAATATGATGAGTTCTGCAAAAGGCATTCGTTACACCACGTAAAAACTGCCGATTTATCGTCATATAAGGGAAAATGCTTCCTTGGCATAGATGCAGGAAGCACCACTACCAAGGTTGCTTTGGTCGGCGAAGACGGCTCACTGCTCTATTCTTTTTACAGCAGCAATGATGGAAGTCCGCTCAATACGGCAATCCGCTCAATTAAGGAGATTTATTCCCTGCTTCCTAAGGACGTGCAGATTGTACGCTCCTGCTCCACCGGTTATGGCGAGGCACTGATGAAGGCTGCATTTTTGCTTGATGATGGCGAGGTTGAGACAGTTGCCCACTATCATGCCGCTGCTTTTTTCAATCCTGATGTGGATTGTATTTTGGACATCGGCGGTCAGGATATGAAGTGTATTAAGATCAAAAACCAGACCGTTGACAGCGTACAGCTCAATGAGGCCTGTTCTTCGGGCTGCGGATCTTTTATTGAAACCTTTGCAAAGTCCTTGAATTACAGTGTACAGGACTTTGCTTCTGCTGCTCTGTTTGCCGGGCATCCCATCGACCTTGGCACCAGATGTACGGTATTTATGAATTCCAAGGTTAAGCAGGCGCAGAAAGAGGGGGCTGAGGTCTCCGATATTTCCGCTGGACTTGCTTATTCGGTAATTAAAAACGCGCTGTTTAAGGTTATCAAGGTTTCCGATGCCTCGGAACTTGGTAAGCACATCGTTGTACAGGGAGGCACTTTTTATAATGACGCAGTGCTTAGAAGCTTTGAAAAAATAGCTGACTGTGAAGCGATAAGACCCGATATCGCGGGAATTATGGGTGCTTTTGGTGCGGCACTGATTGCAAGGGATAATTATAAGGAAGGCTATCAGTCCACTATGCTTACAATCGATAAGATCAACTCACTGCAGTTTGATACGAGTATGGCAAAATGTAAGGGCTGTACCAACAATTGTCGTTTGACCATTAACAAATTTACTGGAGGGCGTCAATATATATCCGGGAACCGCTGCGAAAGAGGTCTTGGAAAAAGCAAGAATGAGAACGGTATTCCCAACCTGTTCGACTATAAACTCAAAAGGATATTCGGCTATGAATCTCTTCCTGCAGATGAGGCAAAAAGAGGTACAGTTGGTATTCCGAGAGTTTTAAATATGTATGAGAACTATCCTTTCTGGTTTACATTTTTTACCAGGCTAGGTTACAGAGTCATACTCTCTCCAAGTTCCAACCGCAAGATTTATGAGCTCGGAATCGAGTCTATACCAAGTGAATCGGAATGTTATCCTGCCAAACTGGCACATGGACATGTGACCTGGCTAATAAAACAGGGGGTGGACTTCATCTTCTATCCTGCCCTATTTTATGAAAGAAACGAATTTCCGGATGCCAATGACCATTACAACTGTCCTATAGTTACGTCATATTCAGAAAATATTAAAAATAACGTAGAAGAAATAGGCAGAGGCGAGGTTGTATTCCGCAATCCGTTTATGTCGTTCAGGGATTTAAAAACCGTTACCGAGGCTCTTACCAAGGAATTTAATTCTATTCCAATAACAGATGTTATGGATGCGTGTGAAGCTGCATGGAAAGAGCTTGACAATGCAAGAGACGATATACGCGCCAAGGGCGAAGAAGTCTTGGACTATATGGAAAAGAACAATAAACGCGGCATAGTTCTTGCCGGCCGCCCCTATCATATAGATCCGGAAATAAACCACGGTATTCCGGAGCTTATCAATTCTTATGATATCGCGGTATTGACAGAAGATTCCGTATCACATCTGGCTGCACCGGAGCGTCCGCTTATCGTCTCCGACCAGTGGATGTATCATTCAAGATTATATGCTGCCGCAAGCTTTGTGAAAACAAGAGAGGATTTGGACCTTATCCAGCTTAACTCCTTTGGCTGCGGTCTGGATGCCGTTACAACCGATCAGGTCAACGATATTTTATCCGGTTCCGATAAGATTTATACCTGTTTAAAAATAGATGAGGTAAACAATCTGGGGGCTGCAAGAATCCGTATCCGTTCACTGCTCTCTGCCATTAAAGTACGCGAGCAGAAACAAAAAACACGTGTTATTCATTCCAGTGCTATCAACAAGGTGGCTTTCACCGAAGAAATGCGTAAAGATTATACGATACTCTGTCCTCAAATGTCGCCTATACATTTTGAGATACTTCAGGCTGCTTTCAGCGCCTGCGGTTACAACTTCGAAGTGCTTGAGAATGACAACCGTCAGGCTGTAGACGTAGGACTTAAATATGTAAATAACGATGCCTGTTATCCTTCTCTTATGGTAGTAGGTCAGATTATGGACGCGTTACTATCAGGCAAATATGACCTTAATAAAGTCGCAATCATTATGACCCAGACAGGCGGCGGCTGCAGGGCTACCAACTATGTAGGCTTCATCAGAAGGGCTTTGGAAAAGGCAGGCATGTCACAGATTCCGGTTATCTCACTGAACCTTGCAGGCATTGAAAGCAATCCCGGTTTCCACTTAAATGCGGATATGTTCGTGCGCGTATCTTATGCCGCATTGTTCGGGGATATCTTCATGCGCTGTGTATACAGGATGCGTCCTTATGAAAAGGAGCCCGGCTCAGTAAATGCAGTCCATAAAAAATGGGCGGAGAAATGCCGTGAATTCGTCTCCGGAAAGCATATGAGCTACTTTACCTTCCGGAAGATGTGTCGTGAAATAGTAAAAGATTTTGATAATATAGAGATAAACGAAATTCAGAAGCCTCGGGTTGGAATAGTCGGAGAAATTCTTGTTAAATTTGCACCGGCTGCCAACAACCACCTGGTAGAACTTCTTGAAGCTGAAGGTGCGGAAGCCGTAGTTCCCGATTTGGCAGACTTCCTGCTCTACTGCTTCTATAATCAGATTTATAAAGCTGAGCAACTGGGTAAATCCAGAAAAACCGCGATACTTTCAAGATTGGGTATTCGTGCGGTAGATATACTGCGTGGCAGTGCCTATAAAGCATTTGAGAAGAGCCGTCATTTTGAACCGCCCACAAGCATTTATACTCTGGTGGACTATGCCAAACCTATTGTAAATATAGGCAATCAAACGGGCGAAGGGTGGTTTCTTACCGGTGAAATGATTGAGCTCATCCACAGTGGAGTCAACAATATCGTCTGTACACAGCCTTTTGGCTGCCTGCCGAACCATGTTGTAGGTAAGGGGGTTATAAAAGAACTTAGAAAGCAGTATCCGCTTTCCAATATAGTGGCTATTGATTATGATCCGGGCGCTAGTGAGGTTAATCAGCTCAATCGTATCAAGTTGATGCTTTCAACTGCGCAGAAGAATTTGAAGAAGCAGATAAGTTAAGGATGAAATAAATACGGATTACAAAAATAGAAACTTTTCTTTGCTTATTGTCGGAGCCAGAGGCGCAAAGAAAAGTTTCTATTTTCGTAATCCTTACATTTGTTTTCTTACTATGGCGTATTCGTCATCTAATTGATAGAATGCACAGTCGAAGTCTCCGCCGCTTAGGAAGCGGCTCATGTCGTCTTCGTCTAGGTCTACCATACAAACATAACACTCGTAGTCATCATCATATTCATAATTAATGCATGAATCGCAGCGGCTGCTCATTTTTATCACCTTAATAAAAAGTCTTCTCTAGCTTGCGGTTAATAAACTTAATCTTATCTTGTTCTGCTTCAGCTAACGGCTGTATCGCTATATCCGCGTCATCTTTCTGGAGCTGGTTAACACAAAATATGCAGGTTCCGAATTTATCGTTGGAAAACAGCCTGGGTTTTTCCCATTTAACATAATAAGAAACCCTGCTTTTCAATAAAAGTTTCTCTATCTTCTCTTTGGTATCCATATCGGTAACCTGACACCATTCCAATTCATTATGCACTTTGACTTTCTGATACGCTGTTTCCATATTTATTCAGGCCTCTTTCTAATTGTACTTATACCATACCCGCGATGTTTGTGCAAAGGCGTTTTCAACGCCTGAACAAACTCGCAGACGAACGAAGTTCGTCTTATTATATTACTTTTTTCACAATTGTGCAAGCTTGCAGAATAAGGGAATTTATGTTATCCTTTAAATCGGTTACAGTAGACTTAAAGAATGGAGAATCAACATGCCAATCAAAATTCAGGATTCGCTTCCCGCGAGAGCTACTTTAGAGGGAGAAAACATCTTCGTAATGACAGAATATCGCGCTATGCATCAGGATATCAGGCCATTGAATATGCTGATTCTGAATCTCATGCCGACTAAAATCATTACCGAAACGCAGCTTCTGCGTAAACTTTCCAACTCTCCGCTTCAGGTATCGGTGGAGTTTCTGCAGACTGCAAGTTATATACCACAGCATGTGGATTCTAACCATCTTGAATCTTTTTATACTACCTTTGACCGGGTAAAAGAACGTAAATTCGATGGTATGATCATTACCGGTGCTCCTTTAGATAATGCTGGCTTTAAATTTGAAGATGCAACTTATTGGGAAGAGCTATGCACCATAATGGAATGGAGTAAGACCCATGTTCACTCTACGCTGTATTTATGCTGGAGCGCATATGCTGCACTGTATCATTTTTACGGACTTGATAGTTTCTATATGAATGAAAAACTCTCCGGTGTCTATGCCCATAGGGTACTAAAAAAGACATCTCCTCTATTTAGGGGCTTTGATGATATCTTTTATGCACCACAGTCGCGTTCAATAGGAATCGAGGCAGAGAAAATCGCTTCCGTCCCGGAGCTGGAATTAATGGCGGTATCCGACGAGGCCGGTGTTACTATTGTAAAAAGTACGGACAGCAGGCATCTGTTTGTAACCTGCCATCCGGAATATGACTCCGACACCCTTTCCAGAGAATATTACAGAGATTTGGAAAAGGGATTAAATCCTCATATACCTGTCAATTATTTCCCGGATGATGATCCGACTAAAGCTCCGGTTGTAAACTGGCGCTCAACCGGACAGTTACTTTATACTAACTGGCTTAATTACTACGTATACCAGACCACTCCTTATGATGTGCGGGAAATACAGTAATTACTCATAAATATTCGGTTATAAAATCTTCTTCAGAGATAATCCGGATTCCAAGTTCTTTGGCTTTTTTGTTCTTAGTGGAATTGGATGTGGTATCATTATTAATCAGGCAGGTAGTTTTTCCTGTGACGCTGCCTGTAACTTTACCACCCTTATTCTCAATTATCTCCTTCAAATCGTTTCTGTTGGCATAGGAATTAAGACTTCCGGTTATTACAAAACTCATACCTGTCAATGTCTGAGCCGATTCGTCTACGGTTTCAACAGTAATCTCTATTTCTTTTAACAGATTATCAAGCTGTTCATTATTTTTTTCATCCCGGAAATAATCATAAAATGCCTTCGCAAGCACTTCACCTATACCTTCTATCTCGCTAAGTTCTTCAACCTGTGCGGCTTTCATTTCCTCAAGATTAGAATGGTAATATCTGCATATCATTTTGGCATTGGCAAGTCCTATACCTGTAATCCCAAGTGAATAAATAACCCTTGGCAATGTCGTGGTCCTAGCTTCATTAATGCTTTTCAAGAGATTCTTGTACGATTTTTCCCCAAACCCTTCCATCTGAGTAATTTCTTCTTTATAGCGGTCCAGTTTAAAAATATCCGCATATTCATGGATGAAACCCTTGGCAATGAATTTCTCAAGAGTTGCTTCGGAAAGACCGTCAATATTCATAGCATCCCTGCTCACAAAGAGCGTAAAAGCCTTAAGTCGTTTAGCATCGCAGGAAGGATTAGTACAATACAAAAGCTGCACATCATTATCCTGTCTAAGCTCAGTCAATGCCCCGCACACAGGACAAAACTCCGGCAGCTTGACATTGTCACTCTGAGTAAGATTTTCCGCAATCTGAGGGATAATCATATTCGCCTTATAAACAGTAATACGATCACCTATTCCAAGCTTTAGACCTCTCATAATACTGATATTGTGCACAGAGGCCCTGCTTACCGTGGTTCCTTCTAACTCCACCGGCTCAAACACCGCAATCGGATTGATCAGCCCCGTACGGCTTGGACTCCACTCTATCTCCTTAAGTGTGGTCTCCCTAAGTTCATCCGCCCATTTAAATGCAATGGAATCCCTCGGAAACTTGGAAGTCATCCCAAGCGAATGGCCATATGCAATATCATCAAGCACAAGCACAAGTCCATCCGAAGGTATATCGTAGCTCTCTATCTTATTTTCAAAATACTCTATTTCCTCCAGTATATTATCCGGAGTCACCCTTTTGTATTCAACTATGTCAAAACCCTGCTCTTTCAAAAACTCAAACTGCCGTTCCCTGGAATTGCCAAAATCCACTCCATCCGCCTTGACCAGACTAAAAGCATAGAACATAACATTCCGGTTTGCCGTTACCTCATTGTTCAACTGGCGCACGGAACCGCTGCAGAGATTCCGTGGATTTTTATATTTTGCATCCACATCATCAATTCGGCTGTTTATCTTCTCAAAATCGGTATAGCTTATGACAGCCTCTCCCCTCAGAATCAATTCTCCCTGAAAAGGAATTGTGAGCGGAAGATTCTTAAAAACCCTGGCATTGTTGGTAATAACCTCACCAACCTCGCCATTTCCCCTTGTTACAGCTTTTGCAAGATTTCCTGCAAAAAATGTTAATACTATAGTAAGACCGTCAAGTTTCCACGACAATAATGCATCTTTCCCATCTAACCAGTCCCTGAGTTCTTCCCTGCTCTTAGTCTTTTCCAATGAAAGCATAGGCTTTTCATGACGCTCCTTAGGAAGCTCATCCACTGCCTCGTAGCCCACGTTTATGCTTGGACTGTTTGTTAAAATAACGCCCGTTTCTTTTTCTAAGGACAACAATTCATCATAGAGTCTGTCATACTCGAAGTTGGACATTATCTCCGTATCCTGCGCATAGTATGCCTCTGAGGCACGATTTAGCAGAGATACTAATTCTTTCATACGGTCTATACTGTTATTTGGCATATTTTAAATATATCCTTTCGTTCTACTATCTAATAGCGCACTCACTATAAAGAGCCTGCAGCTCCATATCTGTAAGCTCTCTATACTCTCCGGGTTTTAAGTCCCCAAGCTCTATATTCATAACACGTGTTCTTTTTAAACTTCTAACCTCATACCCTACCGCCCGGCACATTCTTCTTATCTGCCTGTTAACCCCCTGCGTCAGAATCATATTCATAGTGTAGGTTCCGGTCTGTGTAATCTCACATTCCCTTGTGGTGATATCCAGCTCCTTTAAATATATCCCTGAGCGCATCCGGTCAAGGGCTGCATCATTCAGTGGTTTATTGACCTTTACAACATATTCCTTCTCATGGCGATTAGCCCCCCTCATCATGGCATCAATCAGACCACCATCGTTGGTCATAAGCAGAAGTCCCTCCGATTCCTTGTCGAGTCTTCCGGCATAAGTAAGGCGCTGTGGATATTTAAGGTTATCCTGAACTGTTATCTTAGCATGTTTATCACGACTGGTACAGACTACTCCTATGGGCTTATAGTATGCAAGAACTACCTTCACTGCAGGTATATTCAAAGGTTTTCCATTTATCCTGATATCATCCCTGTCAGTAACCATCATTCCCGGCGAAGCAGGCTTTCCATTAACAATAACAAGTGTTTTTTTAATCAATATATCCGCATCCCTACGGGAACAATATCCGCATTGAGCAATATATTTATTTATTCTGACACCATTATTATCCACGATCAATCTTCCCCTCTAACTACTCCATGCTCCATCAGGAAATTCTTCCATACCAAGTATCCATTAGCATATAAATGCACTCCATCAAAAGTTAAATCGTCATTTAAATAACCCTCGTTATCCGTGAAAAGCGGGTTAATATCGAGATAAAAAACATCTGTTCCGTTTGCAAGTGTAGCAATTGCAGCATTCTTATCATTGATATTTATATTATTAAATTCTGTTGCCGGATTGTCTTTTTGACGGCTCACATGCAGGTTCGCCTGTAAAAAAATCACCGCCTGGGGCTGCCACTGCCTAAGCTGTTGCAATACGGTATCATACTGATTAAGAAAAAATTCGGTATTTCCGTAGCCCAATTCATTCATTCCCAGCATTATATATATTTTACCATATTTTTTCTCCTGCAATACCTGATTAAGGTTAACTTTAACATCTGTTTTCTGCAATTTTACGCCCTTTTCGTCAAGCAGCTTGAATATCGTCATACCATTTTCACAGAAGAAGTCCGCATTTAAACCGGCATAATCAGAAATACCAAGTGTTCTTGAATCTCCAAAGAAGACCGCATCATCAAAATAGTCCTCCCCCACTGTGGTATAAGGATAATCAGTAGTTAATGCAACTTTTCCTGCATCAGAATAGTATATTGAATCAATTTCAACCGGTGTATATGTTGTAAAACTGGTCTGTCCTATTGTTATCTCTCCTGCAGGCTCAGGTTCATCACCTATGGAATTCCCCATTACGGCTGCCATTTCAGTCTCGGTTTTACTTTTAATAGCATATGTTATTTTACTTATATTCTCGCCGATACGCTTAACGATATGGCCATTCTGAAGGGTACTCTTCCCGTTCATATAGGTCATCACCGTTTCGGTAATACCGATATCTTCAATTTCACCATATATACCATTGCTTATTTCTTTTTCCATTATTACTGCAAAAAATGGGTTTGTCCAGAATGTTTCCCATTTATAACTGTTGTAATCACGATATATCATCAATGCAATGCCCCCTGCCGTAATAAACAGCCAAGTTATAAGCAGCACGACCAGATATGGGCAATCGCGTAAAATTTTTTTCCACTGCTTCATTAGTAATCTTCACTCCTAAAATCTGAAATACAAAAACGGATTATTGCTACCCACCATAATTTCATATACAGAGACCCAGAATACCACCACCAAAATAAGAGCTGTAAACCATTTCTTCTTATAACTTTGATACAGCCTCATAGGATATGGGGTCGATAAAAGAATACAAAAAATAAATAACACCCAATATTCTTTGAGATATCGCATCAAATGCCCTGTTCCGACTATTACACTTGCTGTATGTATGCCTATCATATTTTGAAGGTAGCGCATAAGCTGCCCTACATTTGTAATTGCAAATATCATCCAGGTAACCGGTATGACTGCCATAACATAAATGTGACCCAATACCTTTTTTTGCTCCAGCCACTTCCCGATTCCCATTTTTTCAATAGAAATAAGCACAAAAAATGAAAGCCCCCATAGGGCAAAATTCCAGTCCGCTCCATGCCATAGACCGGTAAGCGCCCACACTATAAGCAAATTAATGGCAGTCCATATAAAGCCCCTGCGGTTACCACCCAGGGGAATATACAGATATTCCTTAAACCACCTTCCAAGGGTAATATGCCATCTTCTCCAAAATTCCGAAACCGATTTGGAGGCATAGGGATTATAAAAGTTCTTGGGCAGCCTGAATCCGAGCATCTCCCCCAGACCCATTGCCATAAGTGAATAACCCCAGAAATCAAAATATATCTGAAAAGAATAAGCAAATGCCCCAAGCCAGGCAACTGCAGTCGACAGATTTCCTGCCCCCGCCGTCATAATCGTATTCCAAAGCGTTCCTATCTGGTTTGCCAAGAGCACCTTATAAGCAAGTCCGATACTGAAAAGTTTAAGCCCGTTTTCAATGCCTCCGGCAGAAATCCTTCTCGCTTTAAGTCTCTCCGAAACTTCTTCAAATTTTACAATAGGTCCTGCAATCAACTGAGGAAACATACTTACATAGGCAGCAAAATCCATAAACCTTGGCACTTCTTTTATTCTTCCCCTGTAACAATCCACCAGATACGATACGATCTGGAAAGTATAAAAGCTTATACCCAACGGCAGCGCCAGCGACAAAAACGGCATACTTTCCCCTGACAGCAGCTTGTTTATATTTTCCGCTGCAAAATCCCAGTATTTGAATACAAACAGAATACCAAAATCAACAGTCAAGGCGGCAGCTAGAATCACCTTTTTTAATATTTTCTTTTTATCGTTTATAATTAATCGTCCAAGCGCATAGTTTATTAATATGGAAAAAACAAGCAGAAGAACATAATACGGCTCTCCTACTCCATAAAAAATCAAGCTCCCCAACAGCAATACAAGGTTACGATACTTTTCGGGAACCAGCAGATATATAAGCATAAACAGCGGCAAGAACCTGAATAAAAAAACAACACTGGAAAACAGCATTTTATAGGCTCCCTGTAAAAAAATAGTCTAAATATAGTATATTCCGCGAGGAAATAATTTACAAGTGGTATATGGGGATAAAATTGAAATTTGTCGCTATGCCTGAAAGACGGATTGCACAAATAGTAAGTTGGC
>JAFLTG010000045.1 GCA_022510545.1 Lachnospiraceae bacterium
GGAAACAGCAGGATGAGGACGTATTGTCCTATGCACTGTTCCCTCAGGTAGCTACAGACTTCTTCAAGTATCGTCAGGCTCAGCAGGAAAAAGTGGATATATCACAGGCTGATACTAAGAACGCGGCGTACCCGGTTTAAGTATTTTACAATAATTGGAAAGTGTCTTCACTATATAGTGGAGGCACTTTTTTTTGACATAATATGTAGTAGTTGACGTAATTTTCGTGATATATTATAATAACATATGTTATAAAAAACATATGTTATATACATAAGTGAGGAAGTGTGCGTATGGCAAGAAAAGAAACTATTACCAAAAACGATATTCTGAATGCGGCCTTTGAAATGGCAAGCGAAGAGGGCTTTGAACATGTAACAGCCAGAACTCTGGCAGCCAAAGCCGGCTGCTCTACCCAGCCGATTTTCAGGATATACAAGAACATGGAGGAATTGGGGAAAGACCTCTTTGAGAAAGGGGTGGAGTATTTTGATAGCTTTTACGAGAATTTTCCACGTAAAAACGATACTCCGTTTGTCAACCTGGGGTTGTGTTATATAAAATTTGCACAGGACAATCCTAGATTATTTGAGCTATTGTTTGCTGCTAAGAACAGGCATGGAAAAAGTCTGTATGATATTTTAAACGGCAGTAATGGAGCTGTTGTAAAGGAAATAAACAATGCTGCGGAACATGGCTGCAAAAATCCAAGTGCAATGTTTATGAAGATGTGGATATTAATCCATGGTGCGGCTTGTATGTCACTGACCGGAGATTATGATCTGAAAGAAAATGAAACCATGGCACTTTTGGAAGAATCATACCAGGCTTTTCTTTAAGAATTAACATAATATGAGAGGGAAGGATTGGTAATTATGATGGAAAATCGTTATGATATAATTACCAGGATTAACGACCATTACAGGAAGATGAGCAAGGGTCAGAAGGCAATAGCGGATTTTATATTTGACCATTATGACCATGCGGTATTTATGACGGCTGCCAGATTAGGTGATACAGTTGGAGTCAGTGAGTCCACTGTTGTGCGCTTTGCCTCCTTCATAGGCTATAACGGATACCCGGAATTTCAGAAAGACTTAGAGGAATGGGTTCAGAATAAAATCAACTCAGTTCAGCGTATAGGGGCTAAATACGGACGCAGCAGCCAGTCGGAGATTCTTACCTCGGTATTAAATTCCGATATTGAAAAGATTGAAGATACGATTGAAAATTTGGATGCTGTGGCATTTGAAACTGCGGTAGATATCATACTTGAGGCAAAGAACGTATATATAATGGGAATAAGAAGCTGTGCACCATTAGCTAATTTTTTGCATTTCTACCTTAATATGATACGGGGAAATGTAATATTGCTTAGTTCAACCAGTATGTCTGAAACCTTTGAACAGATGATACGTATAGATGAAAATGATGCAATCATAGGTATAAGCTTTCCAAGATATTCCATGCGTACATTGAAAGCGATGGAATTTGCCAACGACAGGAATGCCAAAGTAATTGCGATTACCGACAATGTGCATTCACCTATGAATCTATATTCTTCCTGCAATCTTTTTGCCAGAAGCGATATGGTTTCCATAGTGGATTCACTGGTGGCACCCTTAAGTCTTATTAATGCGCTGGTGGTGGCGATGTGCCTTAAGCGTCCCGAGGAAGTCAAACAGGATCTTAAGAGCCTGGAATATGCATGGAATAATTATCAGGTTTACCTGAATGATGAAATTAATTTTATTGACGAAGAACCGATGCTGAATTATCCGTTAAGAAAAGATAAAAATGAGTAGGATCATTATAGTTGGCGGAGGAGCCGCCGGAATGATGGCAGCCATAAGTGCGGCCAAACAGCACCATCAGGTGCTTTTGCTTGAAAAAAATGAGAAATTAGGTAAAAAGCTTTTTATAACAGGCAAGGGTAGATGTAATCTGACCAATGCCTGTGATATTGAGATGTTATTCGAAAATGTAGTGTCCAACCCGAAATTTTTGTATGGTGCATTCTATACTTTTGATAACAGAAAGGTAATGCAGCTTATAGAGGATGCGGGCTGCCGGCTTAAAATAGAAAGAGGAGAGCGGGTATTTCCGGTCTCTGACCATTCCTCGGACATAATAGCCGCACTGCAGCGGATATTAAAAAAGGAAAGTGTAGAAGTACGGCTGAATACGAAAGTCTCAAGGCTTATCATAAATGATTTAAGTCGGGTGTGCGGAGTATATACGGCAGACGGTAAAAAAGAATACGCAGATGCGGTAATTCTTGCTACAGGTGGTCTGTCTTATCCGTCCACAGGCTCAACCGGTGACGGACATCGTATGGCAAAGGACGCAGGACATAAGATAAAACCATGCGTACCTGCACTGGTACCTTTTGAAATAGCAGAAAAGTGGTGTGCCGATTTACAGGGACTTTCACTTAAGAATGTCAGTCTGACAATGTATGACGGAAATAAAAAAGTTTATAATGGATTTGGTGAAATGCTGTTTACACATTTTGGAGTAAGCGGACCGCTTATCTTAAGCGCCAGCAGCTTTTACGGCAAGTGTAAGAAAAAAGAAGAAATCACACTGGAACTTGATTTAAAACCGGCCCTTTCGGAAGAGCAGCTGGATAAACGTATTCTGAGAGACTTTGAAGAAAATAAAAACAAACAATTCAAAAATTCAATAAATGCTCTTTTCCCGGCCAAATTGATTCCGGTTATGATAAAACTATCCGGCATCGCTCCGGAGAAATCCGTAAATGAAATAACAAAGGAAGAAAGAAGAACATTTGTTCGACATATAAAACATTTAATACTTCATATAGACACTGTTCGAGGCTTCGATGAAGCAATCATCACCCAGGGCGGAGTCAGTGTTAAAGAAATAAATCCTTCAACTATGGAGTCTAAACTTGTAAAAGGACTCTATATGGCAGGGGAGGTCCTGGACTTGGATGCTCTGACCGGAGGCTTCAATCTGCAAATCGCATGGTCTACAGGATACCTTGCAGGACACTCAATATTAATGAACGAACAGACTTGATAAAGGAGAACACACAATGGGATATAAAATAGCAATAGACGGTCCTGCCGGAGCAGGTAAAAGTACAATTGCAAAAAGAATTGCGAAACAGCTTGGATTCATCTATGTAGACACCGGCGCAATGTACAGAGCAATGGCATTGTACTTACTCAATAAAAAAATTGACCCAAAAGATTCGGATGCCGTAAGTCTTAACTGCAAAGATGCCGACATTACAATCCGTTATGAAAACTCCGAACAGGTAGTATATCTGAATGGAGAGAACGTAAACGAACTTATCAGAACCGAACAGGTAGGTAATACCGCATCTGTTACCAGCGCTAATCCGGATGTCAGAAAGAAACTGGTACAGTTACAGCAGAAACTTGCCGCAGATGCAGATGTTGTAATGGACGGAAGGGATATCGGCACCTGCGTTCTTCCCGATGCCGAAGTCAAGGTTTTCCTTACTGCAAGCAGCAGAGTCCGCGCAGAGAGAAGATATAATGAGCTGATTTCTAAAGGCGAAAAATGTGACATTGATGTTATTGAAAAGGATATTATAGAACGTGACCATCAGGATATGACCAGAGAGATTTCACCGCTGGTTGCTGCAGATGATGCAGTTTTAGTCGATTCATCCTATATGACAATTGAAGAAGTAGCCGATACTATTATTGAGATGACTAAAAAAGGTAAGTAATCAAGGGGCGAAATTGTAAGATGGAAGTAATTCTCGCAGAAAATGCCGGTTTCTGTTTCGGTGTAAAACGGGCAGTTGATACTGTATACGAACAGACAAAGACCGGTGAAAAAATATATACCTATGGCCCAATCATACATAATAAGGAAGTTGTAGACGATTTAAGGACAAAAGGCGTAAATGTTATAGAATCCGAATCCGAACTGGAAAATATCAAGGAGGGCTGCGTAATTATCCGCTCACATGGACTGCCGGAGAGTATTTGTGAGAAGATAAAGAAGCAGGGACTTAAGTGTGTTGACGCCACCTGCCCTTTTGTCAAAAGGATACACGATATAGTGAGGAAAGAGAGTGAGGCGGGAAAGCAGATTGTAATAATCGGAAATGCCGGGCACCCCGAAGTTGAGGGAATAATGGGCTGGTGCAGAACGCCTGCAATCGTGATAGAATCCATAGAAGAAGCTGAAAAATTTGAATATGACGGTCAAAAAGAAATATGTATTGTATCACAGACGACATATAATTACAATAAATTTCAAGATATAGTTGAAATTTTTACTAAAAAAGGGTACAATGTTATTGTTGTGAATACTATATGTAACGCTACTGAAGTACGACAAGCCGAAGCAGCGAAGATAGCCGCTCAGGTTGATATTATGATAGTAATAGGTGACAATCATAGTTCTAATACACGGAAGCTGTACGAAATCTGTATGAAGGAATGTGAAAACACTCATTTTATACAGGTACTGGATGACTTGCATTTAGATTTACCTAAATCTGTCCGACTGGTGGGTATTACAGCAGGGGCATCAACCCCAAACAATATTATCGAGGAGGTTCAAAATTATGTCAGATTTAACTTTTGAACAAATGTTAGAAGATTCATTAAAGACAATACACACGGGAGAGGTTGTTGAAGGTACGGTCATCGATGTTAAACCAGATGAAGTTGTTCTTAATATCGGATATAAATCCGATGGTATACTTACCAGAAATGAATATACAAACGAGCCTAATGTAGATATGACAACCGTAGTAAAGCCGGGTGATACCATGGAAGTCAAGGTGTTAAAAGTAAATGACGGTGAGGGACAAGTCCTTCTTACTTACAAACGCCTTGCTGCTGACAGAGGTAATAAGCGTATCGAAGAGGCATATAATAATAATGAGATTCTTACAGCTAAGGTAGCACAGGTACTGGATGGAGGCCTTAGCGTAGTTATAGAAGAAATCAGAATCTTTATTCCTGCAAGTCTTGTATCCGACACATATGAAAAAGACCTTAGTAAATATGCAGGACAGGAGATTCAGTTCGTAATAAGCGAATACAATCCTAAGAGAAGAAGATATATAGGCGATCGCAAACGTCTTCTTGTAGCAGAGAAGGCTGAACAGCAGAAGAAACTTCTTGAAAGCATTCATGAGGGTGACACTGTTGAAGGTATTGTAAAGAATGTAACAGATTTTGGCGCATTTATAGATCTTGGCGGAGCTGACGGTCTGCTTCACATCTCAGAAATGTCATGGGGCAGGGTTGAGCATCCCAAAAAAGTTTTCAAGGTTGGTGATAAACTTAAGGTTCTGATCAAAGAAATCGAAGGAACCAAGATTGCCTTAAGTCTTAAATTTGACGACCAGAATCCCTGGAAGGATGCTGCGGCTAAATATGCAGTAGGCAATGTAGTTACCGGTAAGATTGCACGTATGACAGATTTTGGAGCTTTTGTAGAATTAGAGACAGGTATTGATGCGTTGCTCCATGTTTCACAGATTTCCAGAGATCATATTGATAAGCCTGCCGATGTGCTTAAGGTGGGAGATGAAGTTACTGCCAAGGTAGTTGACTTTAATGAAGAAGATAAGAAAATCAGTTTGAGTATTAAGGCAATGCTTGCACCGGAACCTAAGGAAGAAACCGTTTCACAGAAAGAAGATGATGCGGACGTGGTATCTGTAGATATTGAAGCGGTTATCGCAAGTGAAGAGGAAAGCTCAGAAGAAAACTAAAGACTAATAAACTAAAATAGGGTGGGGGTAGTTTTAATGGCTTACGATTATGAGTACTTTAAAAAGGCTGTTTTTGATCTGACAAAAATTGATTTGAATGCTTATAAAGAGAAGCAGATGAAACGTCGTATAGATACTTTGATTACCAAGAATAAGATTACAGGCTATGAGAATTATGTTGCGGCACTGAAGAATGACCAGAATGCATTTGATGAGTTTGTTAATTATTTGACTATAAATGTTTCTGAGTTTTACCGTAATCCTGACCAATGGCAGATTATGGATAAAGAGATTTTTCCGGATTTGATAAAAAAATTCGGAAAGAATCTTAAAATTTGGAGTGCAGCCTGCTCCACAGGCGATGAGCCTTATTCTCTTGTTATGGCATTGTCAAGGCATCTTCCTTTAGATAAGATTAAGATTTTGGCAACTGATTTGGATAAGCAGGTAATTGCCAAGGCTAAGACAGGACTCTATGGAGAGAAGAGTATAGCCAGTGTGCCTGATGATTTTAAGAAGAAATATTTTACCAAGATTGGTCCGTCATACCAGATTTCGGATGAAATAAAGTCAAGGGTGGAATTTAAGGAGCATAATCTGTTAAAAGATACATATCCTACGGATTGCCACATGATCGTCTGCCGTAATGTACTTATATACTTTACTGAGGAAGCTAAGGAAGAGGTATTCATAAAGTTCCAGAAGAATATTAAGCCGGGAGGAGTTCTCTTTATAGGAAGTACGGAGCAGATTATCAATTATAAAGAGATTGGTTTATCGAGGAGAAATTCATTTTTCTATGACAGACCATAATAAAAAGCGCAGGTTGCAGAACCTGCGCTTTTATACTTGTACCATTCTGTTTAGTATATGATTGGCATATTTGGAAAATAGTTTACGATTCTTCTTTATATCGTCAGTGAGCTCAAAGAATAAATCTTTACTATTATATTCCCTCTTAAAAAACGGTTCCACAAGCACATCCCATTGCGGAAGATAAGAAGAATACTTCCTGGTATAACAGTTAGATGCATTAGCCTGTTCACGATGATCTTTATCTACATAAGAAGCAACCGACTTGTGCATTGCCAAGTCTTCTATAGGAAGATAATAATAGTCTTTATAATTTGAATAAAAGTACTTAAGCTCACCATCATAGATCGGAATCTTTAAAGTGCCTTCACTGTCTTCAGCATGAAAACGGCAGCCGTTAGCCATAGCAGAAATGGGACGTGGCAGCGGTGTTGATAGTTTAAGTTTCATTATAAGTACATGCCTGTTATTTCCATGATAGTCCCGATAAGAATTAGCCTGTACTTTTACCGCCTTCAAGTCACTGTTAAAAAGGTCATTATAAGCAAGCAGCGGCAATAGTTTGAGCAGCCCCTTCATATCATCCTTGTTATGAAGAAGCAGGGAGTTAGCAGCTTCAAAAGTTGGTTGGTTTACATAATCATGATAAACACCGATGAGTTCACCACCGTTATATTTATCATCACGCTTGATACCGAGAAAGGTTTCCAGCGTTTTTTGCTTACAGTTAGGTATATTCAGGAAAAATTTATATGGAGCTATTCGTTTGTAAAGGTCGATGCCGTCATAGCCTTCGAATTTGTAAGGCAGGCTGTATAGCTTACACTTCTGCATTAAAAACGGCAAATCAAAATTATTGCCGTTAAAATGTACGAGATGTGTAAAAGTGGCAGCAAAAGAAAAGAATGCTTCCAGTATTGACTTTTCCTCCTCATACTTCTCGGCAAAAAATTGCTGGATACGCCAGCAGTCATCTCTGTAATATGCAGCACCTATCATATACAGATTAGACTTTTTAGCGGTAAATCCTGTAGTCTCTATATCCAGAAAGAGGATCTTATCCAGCGGCGCAAGACTCTGAATCGGATATTCGATTTCAAAATTTTCCAATATAACTTCCTCAATACGCATAGTATCCACATCCTATTAACTATTCTTAAGCCCGCGAGTTTTAGTAGAACCCAAACTTGCAATTTAATAAATACATTTTAATGTGTTAAAATATGTTTATTAAATTTATGATACCATAAATTTTCAATTTGCAGTAGTATTTTACGTCGAAAAATAGTATATTTACATTAAGAGTCTTTACGCTATGAGAAGGAGAGGCAGCAAATGGCAAAGTTAACATTTGTAGGCGGCATACATCCGTATGACGGCAAGAATCTATCCAAAGATAAGCCGATTAAAGCAGTACTCCCCAAAGGAGACCTGGTATACCCTCTATCCCAGCATATTGGAGCACCGGCTAAGCCTATAGTGGAAAAAGGTGACCATGTACTTACCGGTCAAAAAATAGCTGAAGCCGGAGGCTTTGTATCGGCCCCCATCTATGCAACTGTATCCGGAACGGTTAAAGCAATAGAACCCAGGCGTGTTGTTACCGGAGACAGTGTAATGAGCATTATCATTGAAAATGACGGTTTATATGAGGAAGTAGAATATCCGGAAGTAAAGCCGTTTGAAGATATGAGCAAGGAAGAAATAATTAATTGTATAAAGGAGGCAGGCATCGTAGGTATGGGTGGTGCCGGTTTTCCTACTTTCATTAAATTATCACCCAAAGAACCGGATAAAATTGAGTATGTTATTGCAAACTGTGCAGAATGCGAGCCATATCTGACATCGGACTACAGAAGAATGATAGAAGAGCCGGAGAAGTTGGTGGAAGGGCTTAAGATATCACTTTCCCTATTTGATAACGCAAGGGGAATACTGGCGGTTGAGGATAACAAACCGGACTGCATAGAAATCCTTAAAAATCTGACTAAAGATGAGCCACGTATCAGTGTAAAAGCCTTGAAGACAAAATATCCTCAAGGGTCGGAACGTCAGCTGATATATGCGACTACAGGAAGAAAAATCAACTCTTCAATGCTTCCTGCGGATGCGGGCTGTATAGTAAATAATGTGGATACTATCGTGGCAATATATCACGCTGTAATTGACGGAAAACCGTTAATGAATCGTATTGTGACCGTAACCGGAGACGCAATAACCGATTCGAGGAATTTTATTGTCAGAATAGGCACTAACTATCGTGAACTTATAGAGGAAGCCGGAGGATTTAAGCAAGACCCGGTGAAAATTGTTTCCGGAGGTCCGATGATGGGCTTTGCTATTTTTGATCTGGATGTGCCTACTACTAAGACGGCTTCAGCCCTGCTTTGTCTTACAGAGGACGATGTGTCGTATATGGCACCAAGTGCGTGTATCAACTGCGGGCGATGCGTAGAGGTGTGTCCGGGCAGGGTAGTACCCAAAATGCTGTCGGAATATGCGGAGCATTACGATGAAGAGGAATTTCTTTCACATAACGGTATGGAATGCTGTGAATGCGGCTGCTGCAGTTTCGTATGTCCTGCAAAAAGACCGCTTACCCAGACGATTAAATCTATGAGAAAAATGTTACTCGCCAAAAGGAGGTAAACCCAATGAGTGATTTGATGAAAGTATCATCCAATCCCCATATCAGGTCAAAATCATCCACCAGCAGCATAATGCTGGCTGTTGTGATCGCATTGCTTCCGGCGGCGGGGTTTGGAATCTATAACTTTGGAGTGGATGCGCTGATTTTAATTCTGGTGACTGTTCTATCCACTGTTTTGACCGAATATATTTTTGAGAAAATTTTACATAAAAAAATTACTATAGGAGACTATTCGGCGGTTGTGACAGGACTGCTTCTGGCGATGAATCTACCGCCGTCGGCGCCTTGGTGGATAGGCGTGATCGGTGGTATCTTTGCAATTCTGGTAGTAAAGATGCTCTTTGGAGGGTTGGGACAGAACTTTATGAATCCGGCACTTGGAGCAAGATGTTTTCTGTTAATATCTTATACTTCAATTATGACCGATTTTAACTGTGACGCCTATACAGGAGCAACACCGCTTGCCGAACTCAAAAATGGAAAAGCAGTTGATATTTTAAATATGGTAATAGGTAAGACCGCAGGAACCATCGGAGAGACTTCAATGATAGCAATTGTTATTGGAGCGTGCATACTGATTATGCTGGGAATAATCGACCTCAGGATTCCCGGAAGTTATATAATAACATTTGTTATCTTTGTAAGTATATTTGGCGGCCGCGGTTTTGATACTGCATATATCTCAGCACATCTTGCAGGGGGCGGACTTATGCTCGGAGCTTTCTTTATGGCGACGGATTATGTTACAAGACCGGTCACAATAAAGGGACAGTATGTGTACGGAATCATACTTGGAATATTGACAGGAATCTTCCGTATTTTCGGAGCATCAGCAGAAGGAGTTTCATATGCGATTATAATCGGTAATATTCTGGTACCGCTTATTGAAAAAGCAACTCTTCCTAAAGCATTTGGGGAAGGAGGGGTAAGAGCATGAGAAATATGTTTAAAGATGCCGGAATCTTGCTGGTGATCACATTGGTGGCAGGTCTTTTGCTTGGTCTTGTATATCAGATTACCAAAGATCCGATTGCGATACAGAAAGAAAAGGCAAAACAGGAAGCCTGTAAAGAGGTTTTTGCAGATGCATTTGAATTTGAAGAGTTAGAAGTAACTAACCCCAATGCTGCATCCTGGGTGGAAGCAGGCTATGCCGGGGAGTCTATAGATGAGGTTATGGCAGCTAAAGACAGCTCAGGCAATACGCTTGGCTATGTAATTACCGTTACCACCAAAGAAGGCTACGGAGGACATATCCGTTTTACCATAGGAATCAGGAATGACGGACTTGTAAACGGAATTTCCATTCTTGAGATATCAGAGACCGCCGGTCTTGGAATGAGGGCGGAAGACGTGCTTAAGCCTCAGTTTGCAGATAAAAATATAGAAAAGTTTGAATATACCAAATCCGGTGCATCTTCAGAACATCAGGTTGATGCAATCTCCGGAGCAACCATTACGACTAATGCGGTAGTAAACGGCGTAAATGCAGGACTTTACTATTTCCAGACTGAGTTGAAAGGGGGAAGCGGCAATGAATGATGTCAAAGAACGTCTGATTAACGGATTGATAAAAGAAAATCCTACCTTTGTACTGATGCTTGGTATGTGTCCGACGCTGGCAGTGACCACTTCCGCGATAAACGGTCTGGGAATGGGGCTTACTACCATGGTAGTATTGGCGCTCAGCAATGCGTTTATCTCCCTGCTTAGGAATATTATTCCTGATAAGGTAAGGATACCGGCATTCATAGTTGTAATTGCATCCTTTGTAACAATGGTGGAGCTTCTTTTGGAAGGCTTCATACCAAGTTTGTATGATGCACTTGGAATCTATATTCCTCTCATAGTTGTAAACTGTATAATACTGGGACGTGCGGAAGCCTATGCCTCTAAAAATAAAGTTATTGCTTCGCTTTTTGACGGAATTGGAATGGGACTTGGGTTTTCATTTGCACTGACCTGTATCGGAGCAGTCCGGGAGCTTATCGGCGCAGGAACTTTGTTTGGATTTGCTGTAATGCCTGACAGTTATGTTCCTTCCACAATTTTCATAATGGCTCCGGGAGCCTTCTTTGTACTTGCCGTACTTACGGCGATTCAGAACAAGGTTAAGATTGCGGGAGAAAAAAGAGGAAAAGATATGTCAAAGATTCAGTCAGGCTGTGGCAGTGACTGCCTGAATTGCAATGACACAGTATGTACGAAACGTATATATGATGAGAAAGAGGAGGGAAAAGCAAATGGTTAAAGAGCTGCTTGTTATTTTAATCGGCTCCTCTCTTGTGAGCAATGTTGTACTTAGTCAGTTTTTAGGTTTATGTCCGTTTCTTGGTGTATCCAAGAAGACCAAAACCGCAAGTGGTATGGGTGTTGCAGTTATCTTTGTTATTACTCTGGCATCAATAGTAGCAGGTGTTATTTATAAATATATACTGGAACCGTTTGATATTACATACCTGCAGACGATAGTATTTATTCTGGTTATTGCCGCGCTGGTGCAGTTTGTGGAGATGTTCCTTAAAAAATATATCCCATCCCTGTATGAGTCACTCGGAGTGTATCTGCCGCTTATTACAACAAACTGTGCAGTGCTTGGTGTAGCCCTTACCAATGTTCAGAAGAACTATGGCATACTGGAAGGCGTTGTAAACGGTTTTGCAACCGCGGTGGGCTTTACGATAGCAATTGTTATTTTAGCTGGCATCAGGGAAAAGATGGTTTATAACGATATACCGGAATCTTTTAAGGGAATGCCGATAGTGCTGGTTACAGCCGGGCTTATGGCAATTGCGTTCTGCGGGTTCTCTGGGTTGTTATAATGATGGCAAAGATTCGGATGTTAGAACTAGCTCAGAATAGTGTGAAAAGGAGAAGTATATGGAGATCGCAGGAATTATGGTTGCAACTGCCGTAGTGGGGGGAGTTGGTCTGTTTGTCGGGCTGTTTTTGGGCGTTGCGGCGATTAAGTTTAAAGTAGATGTAGATGAAAAGGAAGAAGCAGTGTTGGGTGTACTGCCGGGAAATAACTGTGGCGGCTGCGGTTATGCAGGATGCTCCGGTCTTGCTGCTGCGATTGCCAAGGGGGAAGCTGCAGTTAATGCCTGCCCTGTAGGCGGTGAGAAGGTCGGAAAGCTTATTGCAGAGATTATGGGCGTAGAGGCCGGAGACAGCGTCAGGCAGGCTGCGTTTGTACAGTGTAAGGGAGACTGTGATAATACGACGCTGGATTATGAATATTATGGAATAGAGGACTGCCGGATGCTTTCATTTGTGCCAAACGGCGGGGCTAAATCGTGTAATTATGGCTGCCTGGGATTCGGCAGCTGTGTGAAGGCCTGCCCTTTTGACGCAGTTCATATTGTCAATGGAGTGGCTGTAGTGGATAAGGAAAAATGCAAGGCCTGCGGTAAATGTATCGCAGCTTGTCCGAAGAATTTAATAACACTTGTTCCTTATGAGGCAAAACATATGGTAGCCTGCAGTTCACGCGATAAGGGACCGGTTACCATGAAGGCCTGCCAGGTTGGCTGTATAGGCTGTCAGCTTTGTAAGAAGAATTGTCCTGCTGATGCGATTGTGATTGAAGACTTCAATGCAACGATTGATTATGAGAAATGTACCGGCTGCGGACTATGCAAGGAGAAATGCCCGAAAAAAGCTATAATATAAGAAGGAGATGTAATAACAATGCAAACAGTGAGACTTGGACAAACAGAAATAGTAACCAATAAAAACGCATTTGGAGCGCTGCCGATTCAGCGAATTTCGGTTGAGGATGCAGTGTATTTGCTAAAGAAAGCATATGATAACGGAATTACGTTTTTTGATACGGCAAGATGGTATACGGACAGCGAGCATAAGCTCGGACTGGCCTTTGAAGGAATGCGGGACAAAATCTTTATTGCCACCAAAACCGGTGCCCAAAATGCTGAAACTTTCTGGAAAGACTTAGAAACCAGCCTTGAGAATCTACGTACCGATTACATAGATATATACCAATTCCATAATGTTCCGTTTTGCCCCAAACCGGGGGATGAAAGCGGGCTATATGATGCCATACTTAAGGCTAAAGAGCAGGGGAAAATAAGGCACATCGGAATAACCAACCACAGACTTTCAGTCGCAAATGAGGCTATAGAAAGCGAACTTTATGAGACTTTACAGTTCCCGTTCAGCTATCTTTCAACCGATAAAGAGATTGAACTGGTTAACAAATGCAAGGAAAAGGATATGGGCTTTATAGCGATGAAAGCCTTATCAGGAGGTCTGATAACCAATTCCGCAGCAGCTTATGCCTATCTGGCACAGTATGACAATGTGCTGCCGATTTGGGGTGTACAGCGCGAAAAGGAATTGGATGAGTTCCTTTCTTATATCGAGAATCCTCCGGTTATGAATGACGAGATTAAAGCGGTTATTGAACAGGATAGGAAAGAACTCCTTGGAGATTTCTGCCGGGGCTGTGGTTACTGTATGCCTTGTCCGGTAGGTATTGAAATCAATAATTGCGCAAGAATGTCCCTGCTGATTCGCCGCTCACCCTCAGAAGGACACCTTAGTAATGAAGGACAAGAAAAAATGATGAAGATAGAAAACTGTCTCCACTGCAACAAGTGCAAGAGCAAGTGCCCATATGGCCTGGATACGCCGACGTTGCTTCAGAAGAATCTGGAGGATTATAAGAATGTGTTGGCAGGAAAGGTGCAGATATAGCTGATTGCCGGACATACTAAAAAGGAATTGTATACAAACCATTCAATAAAGGAGATCATAATGGAGAATATAACAGAGCTTGTTCGAAACAGAAGAAGTGTCAGGACATTTGACGGAAGAGAAATCAGTGCAGAAGAAAAGGAAAAGTTGTCTTCATATATTAACAATATCAAAAATCCATACGAAATACCGATAGAGTTTAAACTGCTAGACGCAAATGAACAGAAGTTAAGCAGTCCTGTCGTCAGTGGAACAAACCTTTATGTGGCTGCTAAGGCTAAACGTGTACCGCATATAGAAGAAGCATTTGGATATTCCTTTGAAATGCTTGTACTGTATGCCCTGTCACTTGGTATTGGTACGGTCTGGATTGGGGGGACAATGGATAGGGGCTCATTTGAACGTGCAATGTCTCTTGGCGAAGATGAAGTGATGCCTTGCGTAAGTCCGCTGGGTTATCCGGCAAAGAAAATGTCTATTAAGGAGGGTATGATGCGAAAAGCCATTAAGGCAGACAGCAGATTACCGTTTGAATCGCTGTTTTTCGATGGTACATTTGATAAACCGTTGACCGAAGAGAAGGCCGGCAAACTGTCAGTACCGCTGGAGATGGTTAGGTGGGCACCGTCGACAGTCAACAAGCAGCCATGGCGTGTTGTGGTAGATAAGAATGCCGTACATTTCTATTTAAAGAGAAATAAGGGCTTTATAAGTGATGCCGTAGGAGATATGCAGAAAATTGACTTAGGTATAGCACTTTGTCATTTTAACCTTGCCGCCGAGGAAACCGGATTGCACGTTACCCTCGATATCAACAATCCGGGAATTGCAACAGAGAGCGATATGGAATATATTGCATCATATAAGCTCATACAGTAAAATAATAGACTATAAACGTAGACAATGCGGAAGGAGTCATAATCGGACCGGGTACGAACATTTATAATCCACTGGAATAATGCAGCTCATAATCGTTCGTAATAAAGACCGCCTCAACTCCTTCCAAGTTTTCAATTAATTCCATTCCCTCTTTCAGTCCCAGCACGAAACAGGAAGTAGATAACGCATCCCCCACCATAGAGGAGTCAGACATAATAGTAACCCCAAGCAGATTGTTCACTACAGGATATCCGGTAGCAGGATTCAGGATATGATGATACAATGTATCATCCTGATAAAAATATCTCTCATAAACCCCCGACGAAACCAGAGAGGCATCTGAGACAGCCAGACTGTCAATAATAGACCCATTTTCATCAAAAGGTCTTTGTATGCCAAAATTAAAAGGTGTTCCATCCGGCTTAGACCCGACGGCCAGCAGATTACCTCCAAGATTAATGATAGCACTTTTTACATCCTGCGATAAAAGATATTCTTTAATCCTATCGGCAATAAACCCCTTGGCAATAAATCCCAGACTAATACATGCATCCGGATCTTTAAGCGTAACAGTATTGTTCTCTATCACCAGATTGTGATAATCCACATGCCTAAGAGCTCCATCAATACTTTCTAAATCAGGCACACGGTTTGCCGCCATACCCTCAGAACTCTCCCCATGAAAATCCCATAACTTACTAACGCTCTCAACCGTAAAATCAATCCGACCTTCCGTCAACTCACAATAGTAAAGTGCAGTCTTAAGCAGCTCCAGTGTCTCATCAGACACAACCACAGCCTTACCGCCGCTATGATTAATATTCCAAATATCCGACCCCTCAACAGTAGCACTCAACATCTGCTCATACTTATCAGCCAATTCCATACATCCATCCAGACAATCCGCTTTCCTCGAATCATACACCGTAACCTGAATAAAAGTATCAAAATAAAACCCGCTGCGCGACATCGGTTCCCGCGAAACCCCGCATCCACCTATAAGTATCATACAGTACAATGACACACTAAATATCGTTAATTTTTTAACGGACACTGAAATTTTTTGCATATATATCCTCGTTTCACAGCATAAGTTGTAAATCTATCTATTTCATGCTAAAATAATAAAGTATATTATACTTGATATTTCCTATATTTGCAAAGAAAGGCAGTGACCCCCAATGAAACTACCCGGCGACGAAGATCAAAGACCAATTGGCTTCTCCGTCATATATATGATAATCGGCGTATCCGCCTTCATACTGATTATGCTGGTTGCCGTTATGAGCAGCAATAACAATAAGAAACCTAACAGTGGCAGCAATTATGTAAAAAATATGCAACAGCAGAAACAGGAAGAAGAGGCAGCCGGACTTAAAGCAGATGCTGAAGCAACGCTTGAACCCGAACGTAAACTTCGTGCAGAAGATTTGGATTTCTGGGACATGTATCCGGTAGAGGGTTCCGAAAAGAATCTGACTACAGACACGACTTTAGAATCAGGCAAACCCGGAACAACTTCAAAAAATGATGAAGAGGATAAAGAAAAAGACAAAGCAAAGGAAAAAGAGGAGCTTTTAAAAGAAGACCCATCTACGGACGGCAAGCACACATTAATAAAATATGCAGATGGGACAGAAGAGTGGGTTTTGATAAGTCCTTATCTTAAGAAAAATACCTACGATTTTACAAATCTGTCGGAAAGCTCCAACCTGCGGAAATATACGGAAAACAGTAAAAAAATATCTACGGTGGGAGTAAATGTTTCCAAGCACAGCAGCGCCCTTAATTTCAGAAGTATGAAATCCGCGGGAATAGATTATGTAATGATCCGTCTTGGTGCGCGGGGATATAGTACCGGTCAGATTTCACTGGATGATAATTTTGTGGAAAACATAGAAGATGCGATAGAAGCTGAACTGGATATCGGTATTTATTTCTATTCACAGGCGATAAATCAGGAAGAGGCCACACAGGAGGCTAATTTCGTAGTTCAGAATCTGGAACCGTATAGGGCAAATATAAACTATCCGATTGCAATTGATATGGAGAATGTTGCAAATGACAGAGCGAGAATTGACGGACTCTCCAGGGATGATAAGACAACGATTACAGCTACTTTCTTAAGCGGCATTCAGGCGGCAGGTTATATTCCCATGCTGTATGGAAATAAGGAATGGCTGATTAAAAACTTAGACCTTACCAAGCTGCAGGATTATGATGTGTGGCTTTCGGAAGATATGGATATTCCTGATTATCCATATTTATATACTATGTGGCAGTATACAAACACAGGCGAGATAAGCGGTGTTTCCGGAGATGCAGGTCTGAATATATGTTTTGTAAGTTATGCAGACAGATAGCATAGAACATATGTTCGAATAGTGCCGGTTATGGTTTGGACGGCTGCACGTAGTTTAGTATTTTTGGAGAAATTTTAACAGAAGAATAAATGTCGGCGTAATCAGAAGGAGATAAACCTTCCATATAATTGGGGGTATAAGCCTTTTGTACGCCGGCTTTTTTTAATATATCAATAGCCTTATTGTAAGCAATGGCCGCCTTAGTTTCGGTATCATAGACTCCTATGGTATAGTTGCCTTTGATATGGATTTTGGCTCTGTAATACTGTTTTCCTTTGCGGTAGAATGAAGAAACTCCATTGAAGGTATTGAGAATCTCTATATTTTCATATCGAAAGTCGTTGGAATTACCATTTATAAAACGATAATCTTTGTTCGGTACAGCGTAATTTTTTATTCCGTACCGGCTCATAATATTTACCTGCATGCCATAATCCGCAACGAAATAATGCCCGCCACGGCATGAAATTTTATGTGAGGAGTAATAGAATAAATCGTCACTGTCAAAAATAAAGAAGTCTGACGGTGAAAAATAGTAATAGAAAAATGTCGGTCTTATATAAATCGGATTTGCAATGTATATTCCATTGTCACGAAAGTTGATGAGCGATACCCATTTTTCAAACAAAAGAGGACTGTGTTCGTCATAATTGTATATTCCGGTTTCAGGGTCGGATAGTACACGTCCGGCAAGAAGATAGGCAGCATGCGCAGTCTCCATATCATCATAGCTGCCCAAACTGATATGCTTTGCGCGATAAGTTAAGGAGGCACGGTAGTATATAGTCCCGTTTTTCCTCTTAGCAGTGTAAACACCGGACATTTTCGGCATTATAAATTCTCCAATCCATAGTAATATTTCTTAATATTGGAATAAGTATAACATATTTTTCCGAATTTCTGTATAAAATATTACAGAAGTGTTACAGGTACACTTCAGATTGGAGAAAAATATAATGTATAAAAAATATTTAACGAGCCTGCTCTTGCTCAATATGACTTTCCTTATGTCATGGGTATGCGTTAAGGAAGTTAAAATAAACCGGATTGCTTCCACTCAGGCCTTCCGTATGGAATTCTTAAGTGAAGCAGCGCAGGAGGAAAAAAAGAGCTTTTTGGAAGTAGTCGCCAGTGTCTCGTCGGGACAAAGAGTAGTGGACTATGAGGTTTTGGAACAGGAGGTTAAGTATCCGCTTTCAGATACGGATTACGATTCACTGCTTAGAATCGTGGAGGCTGAAGCCGGAGGTGAGGATGAGGATGGCAAGCTTTTAATTGCCAATGTAGTATTAAATCGTGTAAATAACGAAAAATTTCCTGATACGGTAACGGATGTGATAATGCAGAAAGGACAAGGTGTGGCTCAGTTTACACCTACTGTGGACGGGCGTTTTCAGAATGTTAAAATCAGTGAAGAAACATATGAGGCTGTAGAGAGAGCGCTTTACGGAGAGGATATCTCACAGGGGGCGTTGTATTTCTGCGCCAGACATGGGGCAGATTCCGGCAAACTGATGTGGTTTGACCAGAAATTGACCAAGCTTTTTGAATACGGAAACCATGAGTTCTTTTTATAAAAACAGAAAAGTTGCATGTAAAAATACTTTATGCTAAAATAGACGCAAGCCTGTGTAATTAGATTGCAAAATTGCGACGTAATTCTTAAATCAAATAATACGGGCTGTGATAAAGTAGTACGTTATGGAAAGGCATGGTTATAAGTATGGATAAATCTACGGAAGTGTTTTACAGCAGTACAAGAGACAGCAGTAAAAAGATACAGGCCTCTCAGGCAATCCTTCAGGGATTGTCTGAGGACGGAGGTCTGTTTGTACCTGATCATATACCTACACTGGACAAGTCTTTAAAGGAATTGTCCGAAATGGGATATAAAGAAGTTGCATATGAAGTTATGAAGCTCTTTTTGACGGATTTTACGAAAGAAGAGCTTAGTGACTGTATAAAAAAAGCCTATGACTCCAAATTTGATACAGAAGTGATTGCACCGCTTACAGAAGCAGAGGGTACATATTATCTCGAACTTTTTCATGGAGCGACGATAGCATTCAAGGATATGGCGCTGTCTATCCTTCCGCATCTTATGATCACTTCTGCGAAAAAGAATAATGCAAAAGAGCAGATTGTTATCCTGACAGCTACGTCAGGTGATACCGGTAAAGCTGCGCTTGCAGGTTTTGCAGGGGTAGAGGGAACCAAGATCATCGTTTTTTATCCCAAGAACGGCGTAAGCCCCATCCAGGAGAAGCAGATGGTTACCCAGAAAGGTGACAATGCCTACGTAATCGGAATACACGGTAACTTCGATGATGCACAGACCGGGGTAAAGCAGCTTTTTGCGGATAAAGAGTTGGAGAAGCAGATGAAAGAAAACGGACTCAGGTTTTCTTCCGCGAATTCAATCAATATAGGACGTCTGGTTCCACAGGTTGTATATTATGTGTATTCTTATGCAAAACTTTTAAAAGAGGGAAAAATTGCAGACGGTGAAAAAATCAATGTCGTGGTGCCTACAGGCAACTTCGGCAATATTCTTGCAGCATTTTATGCCAAAAATATGGGAGTGCCGATTGCGAAACTGATTTGTGCCTCCAATGAGAATAAAGTGTTGTATGATTTCTTCAGCACCGGAAGTTATGACCGCAACCGTGAGTTTGTCTTGACCAGCTCACCGTCTATGGATATACTGATTTCAAGCAACTTAGAACGTCTTATTTATCGGATAGCAGGAAATGACGCAAAAAAGAACGCAGAATTTATGACATCACTGTCACAAAATGGCAGCTATGCCATTACGGATGAGATGAAGGCACAACTTGAAGATTTTTACGGAAATTATGCAAGCGAGCAGGAGACCGCAGACAGAATCAAGGACTTATATGAAAAAACCGGTTATGTCATCGATACACATACTGCAGTAGCCAGCGCTGTTTATGAGAAATATAAAAAGGAGACAGGCGATGGCACCAAAACCGTTATCGCCTCAACCGCAAGCCCGTTTAAGTTCACAAGAAGCGTTATGAACGCTATCGATACAAAATATGACAGTATGGGTGATTTTGAGCTGGTGGATGAGCTTTCCAAACTGGCAAACGTAAAAGTACCGAATGCCATCGAAGAAATCCGCACGGCACCGGTACTGCATGATACCGTATGCGACAAAACCGAGATGAAGGCAACTGTTGAGAGGATTCTGAAGTAACTAACTTGTAAGCCTTGGTTTGTGTTTTTGAGTCTTAATATAAAAGGGAGTTGTATATAATGTACGATTTATTGGATTTTGTGATTATATTCAGCGGCATGTATCTTGCGTATGCCGCTATTACGATGAAAAGAAATGGAGAGATTATGGCCAATGTGGTGTTAAATCAATCCATAAAAGAAAACGCGATCAAAGATAAGCAGGGCTTCATCGATTATATATATGGTAAGCTGATTCTGATAGGTGTTATTATTATGCTGTCTGGAATTGCTAATATGGTTAATAGTTATAATCAGGGAAGCTCGCTCATTAACTTGCTTACATTGCTGGTATTTGCGGGGGCGCTGGTTGCCTACGGAATGGTTACTAAGGCGGCGCTGCAAAAGTTTATGTGATTAGATTGAAATTTGTGGCTGGGCTGAGTGGCGGATTGCGCAAATAGTAAGCTGGCTGGTGGTCGGCTTTCGGGAATAAGAAGT
>JAFLTG010000046.1 GCA_022510545.1 Lachnospiraceae bacterium
CCAACTTACTATTTGTGCAATCCGTCTTTCAGGCATAGCGACAAATTTCAATTTATTAATACAATTAGTATTTCCTAGTAATCCAATATGAATAATTATACGTTTACTGTATATCTTTGTCAATAACCTTCCGCAGCTTACTCTTAATACGCTGAAGTGCATTATCCGTAGACTTCTCATCTCTCCCCAGCACCCTGGCAATCTGTGTATACTTCATTCCGGTCAGATACAAGTCAAGCACCTGCTTTTCAAAACCGCTCAGTTCCTTTTCAATAGTCCGCTCAAGCTGCTCCACATTTTCTTTATCAATCACCAGTTCCTCTGGACTCTGACCGGAACCCAGCATGAGAATATCAACTAGCGCAGTGTCTTCCCCATTTAGTCCGGAATTCTCCCGTGCCGTCTCATACAAAGAAATATACGTATTTAGCGGAATATGCTTCTGCCGTCTTGATGCTTGTACGGCAGTATAAATCTGTCTTGATATGCATAAATCCGCAAACGTAAAAAAGCTCGCGTCTCTGCCGCTGTCAAAGTCGCGAACCGCTTTAAAAAGTCCGATCATTCCTTCCTGAATTAAATCATCACCGTCAGCACCCAGAATATACATAGACTTTGCTTTGCTTCGTACGAGATTCTTGTACTTATTCATAATAAAGTCCATAATCCCGGTATCTCCGTCACGCAGCTGTATCATAAGTTCTTCATCACTGTACTGTTGATAGTCTTCTTTCATGTATTATCATCCTTAATAAATCTTATAAATTCTAATTTAATAACCATAACTCAGGCAAAATAAGGAGTAACTTTTGCAGTAGAATCCAGCCTTTGGTTATCTTGACCAACGCAGTCAATATATCAACAATATGCATCAATTATAATATTTTACTATCTCCGCCGCGAAATGCTCTGCCAGAATCTGATATCCTGACGGATTTCCATGTACTCCATCCGGCATATACTCCGCAATAACATTGGCATCATGGGAATCCAGAATATTGGAATTGTACAAATCAATGGTCTCAATTCCGTATTCATTGGCAATCGTCCGTATAACATCCGCAAAAAATCTCTGCTGCAGCAGATATTCCTTTTCACTCATCAGATAGTCATGCAGCACATTGGGAAGGGGCGTTGCAAAAAAGATAACCGCCAAAGGATATTTATCCTTAAGCCCCCTCATTAGCTCATTAACATCACCGCAAAAAGTCTGCGGTATTCTATCGTCTAAATTTCCAAACTCTTTATCAGAGACACAGAAACCGTCATTTGTTCCACCCAGTACAATAATAATATCCGTATCCTCAGGAATCTGCATATATCGGTCTACAAAGGCATCCGTCCAGTATCTTCCGATTGATGAGCCTCCAATACCCAGATTTACAACTTCTCCGGCACCTAAGATTTCTTTCAATCTTGAGGGATATGAATACTGTTCATAATTTTCTTCATTTTCAAGATTAACAGCAGCGGTTATGCTATCGCCCAGACAGGCAATCTTCATCTGTGAAAAGTCATGCTCATTTTGTTCAATCACTTCTTTGTCAGACTGATTTACCTCCAGCGTCTGTTCGTATGAAGTCATCAACGCTCTGCGTTCCTCAAGACTCACCTCCGGCGGAACATACTGCCAGCCGGCATAATTGACGTTGCCTGACGCATCTTCGGTTCCATTGACTGACACAGTCAATAACTTGGATGCCATTATATTCCCTGAAACAGAGTCATTTCCCGAAACAGAACTATTCCCTGAAACCGAGCCATTACCCGAAACAGAAGCATTCTCAGAAACCGAAGCATTCCCTGAAACAGACTCATTTCCCGAAACATCTATGCTATTCCCGGAGACTGTAGAATTCCCCGAGACCGACATTTCATTATATTTTTCGCCATTTCTCATTATTACAGAGCCACTGATCACCGGCAGTGATGCAAAATCCACAGAGTTGCCAGACACAGTGCCCGTCCCGTTGACTGATTCAGTCAATTCTTCTGGTATCATTACATTCCCGGATATACTCATTGTTCCTTTACGTATCTGCACCTCATTTGCAGATGCAGCCTTTTCATCAATAAACTCCTGCAGTCTGGCCACATCATCCAGCATATCCGCAATCTCATATTCCATCTCCGCAACACGTCTCTGCGCTTCGGTATTCCTGGCTATGACAGCTGCCATCTCTATATCTTCAAGGTCTTCTTCGGCCATTTTCTCATCATAAACTGAATATATCTTAAGGGTTGCTGCACCTATAAGGAATACCATCATTGAAAATATGATTATATACAAATACTTATAAACTTTTTTCATCATATCAAATTTTATACCGACCTTTTATATCAACCTTTGCCTTACGATTTCATATGCAAGCACTCCGGCTGCCACAGAAGCATTCAGGGAATCTATATCTCCTTTCATCGGAATGGCTGCGGTGAAATCACATTTTTCCTTTACCAATCTTCCTACGCCTTCACCTTCACTGCCTATTACAAGTCCGATAGCACCTTTTAAGTCAAGCTCATACATCGTAGTGCCGTCCATATCGGCGCAAACAAACCACAGGCCTTCCTTCTTCAGTTCCTCTATGGTTTTACTTAAGTTAGTTACCTTGGCAACGGGAGTATAGTTGAGCGCTCCCGCAGATGTCCTTGCAACTGCCGCTGTCAATCCAACCGCCCGATTCTTGGGAATGATTACGCCATGTGCTCCTGCAAGATTTGCAGTTCTTATTATGGCTCCTAAATTATGCGGGTCTTCTATATTATCCAACAGAAAAATAAAAGGAGCCTCGCCTTTTTGTCTGGCATTCTCCAGTATATCCTCTACTGATGCATACTCATAAGCCGATGCAACAGCGATTACGCCTTGATGCTTTCCGGTCTCGGAAATCTGGTCAAGTTTCTCTCTTTTCACATACTTGACAATACAGTCCTGTTTCTTCGCTTCCCTCTTAATAGTCATTATAGGACCATCCTGACAATTGTCGAGTATATATAGCTTATCTATAGTCTTTCCGGAGCGAAATGCCTCAATCACGGCATTCCTTCCTTCGATCTTTGATTCCGTATATCCCATGCAATAACTATGCCTCTCTCTAAATCGTTATTCCCATTTTGTCAAAAGCCAGACATATCAAGGATAACAGCCTGTCCGTCTCATCATTCAGATAAAGATAGCCGAATAATGCCTCTAAGCCGGTTGCCTTGCGGTAATCCCCAACGGATGCATTCTTGGCGGTAGTATAGGATTTGGCATTACGGCCACGGTGATAGACTGCAGTTTCCTCCTCAGTCAGTTCAGCTTCGAGTACCTCAATCATCTTTGCCTGTGTTTTGGCATTCACATACTGTATTACAGTTTTATGGAGCTTGGCAGGCGGCTTATTGGCTCTTGCAACAATCACGCTGCGGATAATCAGGTCATAAACCGCATCTCCGATATATGCCAGCGTAAGAGGAGAATAAGTTCTTATATCCACAGCTTTACAATCAAACTTCTTTCTTATTTCATCCAATATTGATATGCTTGTTATGCTCTCTTCCATTTTACCCCTTCTCTGGTATCTTCCAGGATAATTCCCTGTTTAAGCAGGTTGTCACGTATTTCATCCGCTCTTGCAAAGTTTTTGGCCTTCCTTGCATCCTGTCTCTCCTGAATCAGGGCTTCTATCTCGTCGTCGAGAATCTCAGCCTCTTTCGCCACAATAAGACCGCATATATCCGAAAGCATTACTATTTCATCCTTAAGTGCAGTCAAAAACTCTTTACTGCTCTTTTCCGAAGCTTTTGTGTTTGTAAACTTGACAAGTTCAAAAATTGACGAAATTGCGTCAGCCGTGTTGAAGTCATCATTCATTGCTTCTTCAAATTTCTCGATATAAGTTTTGGCTTCCTCTATATAAGCTGTTTCTTCAACCGAAACATCTTCCTGCCCCCCATCCTTTTCAACCTTTTCTATTAGAAAATTAAGATTGGAAACACAGGTAACAATCCTCTCATATCCGTTTTTAGCCGCCTCCATCAGCTCCTCGCTGAAATTCAGCGGACTTCTGTAATGTGCGGACAGCATAAAGAAACGAAGCACTTGAAGATCGTACTTTTCACTTATATCCCTTACGGTAAAAAAGTTGCCTGCGGATTTGGACATTTTCTTATTATCTATATTCAAAAATCCGTTATGCATCCAGTATTTCGCAAACTGTTTCCCGTTTGCGGCCTCAGACTGCGCGATTTCATTCTCATGATGAGGGAAGATCAAGTCCTCTCCTCCGGCATGGATATCGATTTCATCGCCAAGGTACTTCTTGCTCATAACCGAGCACTCTATATGCCAGCCGGGACGGCCGTTGCACCATGGAGATTCCCAGTACGGCTCCCCTTCCTTTTTGGGCTTCCAAAGTACGAAATCCAGTGCATCTTCTTTCTGGTCTTCTCCTGATACCAACAGTGAACGATTCCCGCCTCGCAGATCATCCAGATTTTTATGTGAAAGTTTCCCGTACTCCTTAAAACTCCTTGTTTTAAAATATACGGTCCCGTCCGAAGCTACATAGGCGTGGTCCTTTTCCAAAAGGGTTTCTATCATTTCTAACATACCACCAATTTCGTTGGTAGCCAATGGGTGAGTGGTCGCGGTTTTTACATTCAGTGCCTTCATATCTTTCTTGCACTCTTCGATATAGCGTGCAGAAATCACCGAAGAATCGACACCTTCCTCATTTGCCTTCTTGATTATTTTATCGTCCACATCTGTAAAATTGGAAACATAATTGACATCATAGCCCTTATATTCCATATATCTTCTGACCGTATCAAATACTATCATAGGTCTTGCATTGCCTATATGAATAAGATTATAAACCGTAGGTCCGCACACATACATACTCACCTTCCCCGGATTAATAGGTTCAAAATCTTCTTTTTTCTTGGATAATGTGTTATATATTTTCATAATAATCTCCCATTCTTACTCAACCTGCGAGTTTGAGCATAAGCTCAAACTTGCGCGTGAAAATTCATTTTTCACGCTGTGCGCGTTTTAATTCCCTAACCTGCTGCTCCAGATCCAGCAGCCGGTTAGTCAGTTCTTCATTTTCATGCTGTAAGACAGCAAGGTCTTCCATGACAGGATCCGGCAGGTCAATATGATCCATTTCATCCTGTGGCAGTGAAACATTCATACGCTTAACCACTCGACCCGGAACCCCCACCACTGTCGAGCCGGGCGGCACTTCGCTGAGTACCACGCTGCCGGCGCCTATTTTACTATTATCCCCGATTGTAAAAGAACCCAATACCTTGGCTCCCGTACTTATCATGACATTATTTCCTATCGTGGGATGTCTTTTTCCATGCTCCTTACCCGTACCTCCAAGCGTCACGCCCTGGTATAGTGTTACATTATCGCCGATTATTGTGGTCTCACCTATAATGACTCCATTTCCATGGTCTATAAAAAAACCCTTGCCAATCTTTGCACCCGGATGAATTTCTATACCGGTTTTACGCACTCCCCTCTGTGATACCCATCTTGCAAGAAAATAATGCTTTTTCGCATACAGTCTGTGAGCAATACGATAATATATCATTATTTTAAAGCTGGGGTAAAGAAACACCTCCATATTGGAATGGATTGCAGGATCACGTTCTCTTATGACCTTTATCTCTTCCCGTATGAAACCGATAAATCCCATTCTATAATTATGCTCCTTCGCTTAATTTATGTAATCGTTTAAGTTTAATATTATATATTTCCATTTCAAAAGCGGATAATCTGTCTCCTGCCATATAAGAGACGAAATTATCCGCCTATAGTATCAGAATATGCACAATAACTATTTTTGTCAAGCGGCAGGCTTATGACAATCTGTTTCCCCAATCACGCAGAATCTCTTCACAACTGTCTACATCGATTTCTTCCACAGCTTCTTTTAATTTAGCAAACATCTCCTGCTGCCAGTCCTCATAACTATAATGATTCATTTCCTTAATTACAGTCTCCATCTGATCCATATCCAGATTTTCAAGCGCATCCTTCATACTTGAGAAATAATCAAGCAAATCCGGCAAAGCAATACTCTCTTTCTGAGCATCATCCTCTTCTTCATCAGGGCAGTATGGAGCAAGCACGTCAATGTAGGATACATATTGATTGATCAGTTCATCCGTATTTTTATGTATAAATTCAGAATCCCTTGCATTTCCTGCCTTTTCAAGGGCAGCTGCCTTATCGGAAAGTTCAATAGCTCCAATCTGCTTGGATGAGCTTTTCAGGGCATGAACCTCTATTGTATATGCCGGCCAGTCTTCCTGCTCCTCCAGAGATTTTATAAGTTTGGCTTTTTTGTCGATAGTACGGTAATATGCATTGACAATGGTCCAGAACAGTTCTTCACTTCCCAGGAATTTAAGGGCAAAAGCTATATCCAAATCACCAACCGTAATATCCAGAGTTTCCTTTTCTTTAGGTGTACCGCTATGTGTATTATATACCTTCTGTATCTTCTCTATTGGCAGCCACTGTCTTAACTTGGATACCAATATACGAAGCTCAATCGGTTTGGCAACAAAATCATTCATGCCTTCCTGACAGAACATTTCCTTGGTTCCCTCCACCGCATTGGCAGTCAATGCAATAATAGGAACATCGTTGTATTCGGGATGAAGACGTCTAATGATATGGGTGGTTTCCACACCGTCTAACTCCGGCATCATATGATCCATAAAAATCACATCATAATGTATCTTGGAGATTTTATCTATAGCCTCCATACCGCTGGTTGCCTTATCAACCTTCATATTGAGGGGTTTTAAAAGTCCCTCTGCCACGGTAAGGTTAACTTCGTTATCATCAACTATGAGTATATTGGCATCAGGCGCAACGAATTCAAATTCATTCATTGAAGCCTCATTGTTGTCAAGATGCAGACTATCTCCATTAAGTATCATTGCAATTGTCAGTATGGACAAGGGCTTTCTTACCACAAGCAGATTAGGAATATCATAATCTTCAACTTCATCAAAAAAGTCTTCAAGAAGAACTGCAGTAATCTTCGGATTATTCCTGATTACTGTTTCAAGGGATGAAAAGAAAGCCTCTTTCTCAACAAAAAAGAATAATTTCTTTTCTCCCAACATTGATTTAAAATCGGCATCAGAATCCATATCCATGTATTCCACACCCAGTTTTGCCACATCTTCGCACAGACTATCTTTAACATACTGGTTGGATATCAGACCCGCTACCATGATACTATCAGGTTCTTTAATAGAGATTGACGGTGTATCGTCAACTATTTTCTGGGGAAGCATAAATGAGAATTTACTTCCTTTTTCATACTCGCTTTCTACCCAGATATTACCTTCCATCAACTCTAAGAGTTGCTGTGAAATAGCAAGACCAAGTCCCGTTCCTTCGATATTACGGTTTCGTTTACTGTCCACCTGCTGAAAGGACTTAAACAACTTGTCCATATCCTCTTTCTTGATTCCGATTCCGGTATCTTCAACAGAAACATGCAGCATAATTTCATCAGGAGATTCATTGGTATAATCCATTTTTATCAGGATTCTTCCCCTGTTGGTAAATTTAGCCGCATTATTGGAAATATTAAGCAAAACCTGCTTAATCCTGATATTATCTCCCAAAAGCTTATTGGGCATATTGGGAGCAATATCCAGAATCAACTCAACATCTTTATCTTTAAGCCTTGTCATAACAATGTTGCTGACATCGCTTATTACGGACATAGGCTCATAATCCACAACATTGATATCCATTTTACCGGATTCAATCTTGGAGAAATCCAGAATATCATTAATAATAGTCAGTAAGGCCTTACCTGATTCCTTAATCTGCTTGATATAATCCCTTGCAGCCGGTGGAATATCTTCACGCAGCGCCATTTCCGCCATACCGATAACCGCATTCATCGGCGTCCTGATTTCATGACTCATATTGGCAAGGAAGTCGGATTTCATATTAGAGGTTCTTTCCAAATCCAGATTAGCCTGATATACCTGATATTTGTTGTATGCCATATCGGAAAGCACATCTGCAATAGTTGAAAGAAAGCTTGCAAAATCATCCATATCTTCCTTTTCTACTATATTTACCTTACATGCTGCTTCATAATACGCTTCGGGGTCCACATCTATTTCTTCGGCTATCGCTTTTATCTTATCTTCATCAGGTTTCTCGGTAAGGACCTGACCACCGATAAAGCAGCCTATAATCTTACCGTTTGCCATAATAGGCGCAGCAAAATCCAAAAGTCCCGCATGGCAGGCATACACCGTAGATTTACCTTTTTCATAAGCTAATTCCGCTCCGGATTTATCACACTGAGTACAACGCAGACAGCCAACCGGAGAGTTTCTTGTATATTTCGTACAAAAATCCGTAAAATTGGAACCCTCGGTAACGGGAACACCATTCCTGTCCGTCGTCAGAGCTGCAACACCGGCCTGATTGGAAAAAGCGTCCTGTATCCTTTGAAGCACATCTCTATCTATTAAATCCGTTAAATACAAATCGTGATCTATATCCATAAAGTATTCCTCTTTCTTAGGGGCATATTGTTATGTAAACTTGTTAAATCAAGCAATCAATAACCTATGGCACTGTTTATAGTTGACATCAACTTATCATGGTCAATAGGCTTTAACAGATATCCCTGAGGTTTTAGAGCAATTGCCTCCTGAATCTTGGATTTATCGGATACACCGGTTAAAAATATTACCGGTATATCCCTGGTGGAATCATTTTCACGTAATTTTTCCAAAACGTCGGGACCGGTCTCACCGGGCATTTCATAATCAAGTAATATAAGGTCGGTTTTTTTACGCTCTAAGAACTTCATTGCAATCTTACCGCTTATCGCAGTTGCAACATCATATGCATCGCGCAGCTGTTCCTTTACCATCTTAAGCATAATAGGGTCATCATCCACAACCAGAATATGCTTACGTCCATCGGTATATACTCTGGGTTCTGGTGCCGGTCCAGCTTTCGGTTCCGGTGTCGGTTCCGGTGTCGGTTCAGCTTTTGAAGGCGCTTCATCAGACGCAGCGCTGTTTAATGCTGCATCAAGAGATGACAATACATCTTTCAGTGAATCAATATCAACTTCTTTGGATTCCGCAGCTTCTCTTTCTTTAGTCTTTTCAGCCAGAGCTTCTTCTTTACGATTGGGATAATTGAGTTCCATATATCTTACAATTGAATCTCTAATAGAAACCGCTGTAAACGGACGCATTATATCCATATCAGAAACATTTACCGCTATCCTGTTAAATTCGACACAATCTTCTTTACTTCCGATTATCACAACAGGAGTCTTTGACTGTTTCAACATAGGCTTGATGTTTACCATCTGACGGATGCTTTCCTCTTTCTCATTATACATACAATAAACGAATACATCAGGCACAAAATATTTAATATGTCTGCTAATATCGCTATAACGTGTTGAGCAGGAAACTACTTCCAAATCGTCAACCATCTGAACAAAAAAGTCATCTATAATAAGATTATTGTTACCTATCACCAATGTCTTGTACTTCATTTATTTCCAAAACCTCCCGTTACATTTAAATATCTTATCAAAAATAGTAGCATATTACTCCGATTTTTGCAACATTGAACACCCCTTGCAACCCTCGCAATTCCTGTTAACAGGCACCTCTTTACTAAGGGTCACATCCTTATCATAAAGTTCCATAGGGCTTGTAAGCATACAGACCGCATTGGCAGCGATTCCCTCACCGCTTCCGGTAAAACCAAGACCTTCTTCCGTCGTCGCCTTGACATTCACCTGAGATATATCTATTTTCAGTGCATCCGAGATATTACTCCGCATTAAGTCAATATACGGACGCATCTTAGGCTGCTGGGCTATAATAGTTGCGTCAATATTTTCAATAAAAAACATATTCTCTTCCAACAATTGACCAACTCGGTCAAGAAGTTTCAAGGATGAAATCCCTTTATATTTTTCATCCGTATCCGGAAAATGTTTTCCTATATCCCCAAGTGCCGCCGCGCCAAGCAGGGCATCCATAATGGCATGAAGAAGAACGTCTGCATCGGAATGTCCAAGCAGACCCTGTTCATAAGGAATCTCTACGCCTCCAAGTATTAATTTTCTGTCTTTTACAAGACGGTGTACGTCATATCCCATTCCTATCCGCATCAGTCAAGGAGCCCCCTGTCTTTCACAAGCTGTATTATGAGTTTGACAGCATAGTCCTCACCCAATGCCTTGGTATTGATGGACAGGTCGTACTGTGCCGGGTCAAGCCAGTTATGACCGGTAAAGTACTTATAATAATTGGAACGGTATTTATTTGTTTTAGCTATAACCTCTTCAGCCTCTGTCTTGGATTTCTGAAGTCTTTCCATTATATTGGACAGGCAGAGATCTTTGGGCGCTTGAACATTTATTCTTACAACATTATCAAAATCACGAAGGACATAGTTGGCTGCCTTGCCTATGATAATACAGGGTTCCTTATCCTTGGATGCAAGGTCTTTTATTACCTGTGCCTGAAAATTAAAGAAATTTTCGTCCGAAATGTATTTCTTGTCACCTACCTTATATACTTTGTCCTCATATACTCCCTTGGACGAGCTGATAGCAATGATATTCTTTCTTATCTTTTCATTTGCCTCAAAAAAGTATCTCTCATTGATACCGCTAAGGTCAGCCGACATCTGAAGGATTTCTTCATCATAGTAGCTTATTCCAAGCTCAGATGCAAGTTTTCTTGCAATATGGCTGCCCCCGCTGCCGTAACCCCTTGAAATTGTAATAACATAGTTCTTCATACGGATACCCCCTTTATAATGTAATCCAGCAGTTTATTTGCAACTTCATCTTTACTCATAATCGGAAGCTGTACAGTATCATTCTTCGTTAAAACAGTAACAATATTGGTATCGGTACCGAATCCGGCACCTGACTGCTTGAGATTATTTGCAACAATCATGTCCAGATTCTTTTTTTCCAGTTTATGACGGGAATTCTCTATCATATTCTCTGTTTCCATAGAAAATCCGCATAAAAACTGATGATCCTTTTTATGTGCACCCAGATAATCCAGAATATCCTCGGTACGTTCAAGTTCTATCGACATATCGTCATCTTTTTTCTTGATTTTTTCATCAGCGGTGTGTTTGGGGCGGTAATCCGCTACCGCTGCCGCCTTGATTATTATATCCTGGGTATCGGCCTGTTCTTTTACCGCTTTTGCCATATTGGCGGCGGATACAATATCAATCATATGAACTCCCATGGGAGGCATAATATCGGTTTTTCCTGACACTAGTGTCACTTCTGCGCCGCGAAGCATGGCTGCCCTTGCTATGGCATAGCCCATTTTGCCCGTGGAATGGTTGCTTATATACCGTACCGGGTCAATCTTTTCCATAGTGGGGCCGGCGGTTACAAGCAGCTTTTTGCCTTTCATATCTTTAGGAGTTAAGGCTTTAATAATATATTCCATTAAGACCTCCGGTTCCGGCATCTTGCCCTCCCCGGTATCGCCGCAGGCAAGATAGCCTGTGGCAGGCTCTATAACTTCAATGCCATAGTCTGATAAAGTCTTCATATTATCTTTTACAATAGGGTTATTGTACATGCGCGTATTCATTGCAGGCGCAAAGATTTTGGGGCATTCGCAGGCAAGCAGGGTGGTTGTGAGCATATCGTCTGCCATTCCATGTGCCGCCCTGGCAATCACATCGGCTGAAGCCGGGGCCACCAGAATTACATCAGCAAGCTTAGCCAGTGCAACATGCTCTACATTGTGCTGAAAGTTACGGTCAAAAGTATCCACCAGACATTTGTTACCTGTAAGGGTTTCAAACGTTATCGGATTTATAAAGTTAGTGGCATTAGGAGTCATTATGACAGTAATGTCAGCTTTTTGCTTTTTCAGCATACTCGCTAGAGATGCGATTTTGTAAGCCGCTATACCTGCCGTAACGCCCAGAATTATGTGCTTTCCCTGCAGCATTTTATTACCTTACATCCTTTCCAAAACGATTTATTGACTATTCCAGTCAATCAAATCATCTCAATTCCTCAACCTATTCTACATTCTTGCTATATATAATATAAAGCCCTTTCAAGGTCAGTTCGTTATCGTGGATAATCTCTTTTTTACAGTAAGGAACTATACTTCCGGCAAGACCGCCTGTTGCCACTACCTTGGTCTGATATCCCAGTTCCTCCCAGATTCTGTCCAGCATACCGTCTATACTTGCTGCCTGTGCTATTACTATGCCGCTTTTCATACAGTCAATAGTATTTCTTCCGATCACTTTTTTAGGAGCTTCCAGACTGATTCTCGGAAGCTGGGAAGTTCGGTTTACCAGCGAATCCAGAGACACTCTTACGCCGGGAATTATCTGACCGCCTATATAGTTTTTCTTATCATCTACCACGCTTATTGTGGTAGCGGTACCCATATCAATCATCACAATAGGTGCCCCGTAATACTGCAGTCCAGCTACAGCATTGACAATAAGGTCAGAACCCACCTGTGCCGGATTGTCCATAAGTATGTTGAGGCCGGTTTTGACCCCCGGTCCCACCAGCAACGGAGTCATATGCAAAAGCTTTTCCATCGATGCTTTTACAATATTGTTAAGCGGCGGCACTACGGAGGCGATGATACAGCCTTTGATGTCTTCAATTTTTATGCTATATAAATCCAAAAGGGTCTTGAATTCCACCACATATTCCAGTTCTGTTTTTGAAGTATTGGTAGACACTCTTTCCACAAAGTATATTTTTTCTTCTTCGATACAACCAATTACTACGTTGGTGTTTCCGATATCTATTGCAAGGATCATCGTCTTTCCTCCGAGTTCTTTGCACTTATTGTCTTAATTATTTTCTTTCTTTTTAAGTTCTTTAACCGGTTTAACTCTGAGCAATGCCAGACCCACACCGGCTACAATAATTGCAGCCACTACAGCTTCTACTACGCCGTTAAAGCTTACAACTCCCATAATGAGATCTAATACCGCATCAACCGCAATTCCCTGTGCCTGTGCGTAAGCATCTTTGTATAAGATAAAAATACCGCTCATAACGAACAATGTATTTGTGAATGCTCCCAGAACTCCTGCAAATGCAAAAGCAACATTGGCTGACGCCTTCTTTTTTTCAATCAATGTCAAAAAAACAAATAAATTCAATCCTGCCAGTAAACCTATTACAATGCTGACTGAAGTTCCCAGCCCATACAGACTATCCTGAGGTATATACTGCGACATTATATCTTGAGGTACATTAACCAAGATTTCATTCAGCTTATTTTGTATTATACGGTTTGCAAATATACTTATGGATAATAATAAAACGACGGATGCTGCAAGGTTAATAACAACACGCATTACTTTATTCCCGTCTTTTAAAAGCTTCTGAATCAAAACATATACAAAGTACGGAATTATTCCAACCAGTATTCTTGGTATAAAACAGATATAAAGGCTCTTAAATACGCCCGAAACGCCAAACATACTTGCTGAAATCACCGGTGAAAATACAAATGCTGATAATCCCGGTCTTATTGTGTTGTTAATAAAACTTGTCAGTCCAAATACGAAACCTAAGAATGCACCTTTCTTCGGTCCAAGAAATAGTGCTCCAAGGATTACCGGGATATGGATTATCGTTGCATTGATAACAACTAACGGGATATATCCCAGTGGTGTGAATGCCATTAATATAATAATGGCGGTGAAGAGTGCCGTAAGCACAAGTTCATAAGTCTTTTCATTTTTCATGGTACATTTCCTCCTGTTATTATTCTCATTATTGAGATACAATACGGTGTAATAATACCACAATGTTCACTTATTTACAATACCCGCGAGTTTGCACCTCTGTGCAAACTTGCAATTAAAATCAAAGATTTTAATTTATCCGCCGAGGTAAGCCTTACGAACCGCGTCATTATGAAGCAGCTCATCACCTGTTCCCGAATTTACAATCCGTCCTGTCTCAAGCACATAGCTTCTATGCGCAATCGAAAGCGCCATCTGCGCATTCTGCTCCACAAGAAGTATGGTGGTTCCTGCCTTGTTAAGTTCCTCTATAATCTGAAAAATTTTCTCTACCAAAATAGGTGCAAGTCCCATGGATGGTTCATCCAGCATCATAAGCTTGGGTTTGGACATAAGGGCACGCCCCATTGCAAGCATCTGCTGCTCACCTCCGGAAAGGGTTCCCGCAACCTGTTTATATCTTTCTTTCAAACGCGGAAAACGTTCATATACGCTTGCTATCAAATCAGCGACCTCCGAAGAAGAGCGGGTATAAGCACCCATCTCAAGATTTTCCTGCACCGACAGCTGTAAAAATATCCTTCTTCCTTCCGGACAGAGCGCCATACCGCGGTTAACTATCTTATGTGCAGGCACTCCAAGTAAAGAACTGCCCTCAAACTCCACATTTCCTGTTGTAGGCTTAAGAAGTCCGGCAACGGTATTTAAGGTTGTCGATTTTCCGGCACCGTTTGCACCGATTAACGTTACTATTTCTCCCTCGTTTACCTCAAAGGAGATTCCCTTTATTGCATGAATGTTTCCGTAATAAACATTTATGTCTTCTACTTTTAACATGCTCATGGCTTAACCCCCTTCTTTTTACCCAGATATGCCTCGATAACCTGGGGATTGTTCTGTATCTGCGCCGGAGTTCCCTTGGCAATTATCCTGCCGAAATTAAGCACGGCAATACCTTCACATATTCCCATTACCAGGCTCATGTCATGCTCGATAAGCAGTACCGCAATCTGGAACCGGTCTCTTATTTTACGGATATTTTCCATAAGTTCCGCAGTTTCAGAAGGATTCATACCCGCCGCAGGCTCATCCAGAAGGAGTACCTTAGGCTCGGTTGCAAGTGCACGTACTATCTCAAGACGCCTCTGAGCACCATAAGGAAGCGAACCTGCCGTTACATTCGCCAAATCAGCCATATCAAAGATAGATAAAAGGTCAAGGGCCTTTTCATGACTTTTCTTTTCTTCATTCCAATATTTCGGAAGCCTGAATATACCGCTCCACATACCATACTCATTATGGTTGTGTAATCCGATTTTGACATTATCCTCAACAGTCAATTTATCAAAAAGTCTTATATTCTGAAAAGTACGTGCTATACCGGCTCTATTTACCTGAACTGTATTCATTTTGGCCGTATCTTTTCCGTCCAGAATAATCTTGCCCCTGCCCGGCTGGTATACCTTGGTTAAAAGGTTAAAAATAGTAGTTTTACCCGCACCGTTGGGACCGATCAGGCCTGCAATCTCAGTTTTTGCTATGGATATATTAAAATCATCAACCGCTGTCAGTCCGCCAAAGTCTATACCTAAATGTGAGACCTCCAGAACCGGTCTGTTATCGTTTTCGCTCATAATAATCCTCCATTCTTGCTCAACCTGCGAGTTTTGGGACTTCAGTCACAAAACTCGCGCGTGAAATTTTAATTTCACGCTATTCAAGCCTGCCCTTTGGCCGGTCTTTTGAAGATTTTTGCCAAAGTCTTTCCAAACACTTCCTTTGCCTTGCTGTTATTGGTAATAATCATAACAAGAATTAACACAATTGCGTACACTAACATACGGTAATCCTGGAACTGTCTGAGCAGCTCCGGAAGTACGGTAAGTATAGCCGCCGCAATAATTGAACCGCGTAAGTTTCCGATACCGCCAAGTACTACAAATACCAGAATCAGTATGGATGTGTTAAAATCAAACTTCTTGGGAACTACCGTCGAGTAGTTAAGTGCATATAATGCACCTGCCGCTCCCGCCATAGCTGCGGAAAGCACAAATGCCATCATTTTATATTTCATTATGTTCAGTCCGCAGGACTCCGCTGCAATCCTGTTATCCCTGATTGCCTTAATTGCACGTCCGGCGCGGCTGTTTACAAGATTCTGTATAATAAAAAGAACGATAAGCACCAGAATGATCGCACTTAGGAATGTGGAAATCTTCTTTATTCCAAGTGCTCCCATAGGTCCGTTGATAATGACCGTTCCTCCTGTTTCCATATTAAGTGAATTACCGTCTTTCATGCTAAAATGCAGCCCATGGCTGTCAGCACCTATATATAGACAGTTCATTACATTTTTAATAATCTCGCCAAATGCCAGTGTTACAATGGCAAGATAGTCACCCTGCAGACGAAGTACCGGAACACCGATTATCGTACCTGCAATAGCTGCAATCACTGCTCCTGTAATGATTGCAAGAATAAGCCTGAGCGGAGACAAAGTAATAACATCCTGCAATGCGGTTGCCACCACTACTCCGCTAAAAGCACCAACACTCATAAATCCTGCGTGACCAAGGCTCAATTCACCCGAAATTCCAACTACAAGATTGAGGGCAAGGGCCATAATAACATAAGTACAAATAGGGATTAACTGACCGGATAAAGAACTGCTCAGTTTTCCCGCTGAAACCAACGTTTGGAATATTATATAAAATATTATCACAATTGCGTAATTGACAAAACTGCTGCGTGAACTTTTTGATAATTTTTTCATCTTAATCCTCCTAGACCTTTTCATTGATCTTTTTACCCAGAAGTCCCGTAGGTTTCACAAGCAATATAAGAATCAATACCGAAAATACAATTGCATCGGATAACTGTGTGGAAATATAGGCCTTACCGAAAATCTCAATTATGCCAAGCAGAATACCGCCAAGCATGGCTCCCGGAATTGAACCTATACCGCCAAATACAGCAGCAGTAAATGCCTTGATACCGGGCATCGCACCGGTTGTAGGCATAAGAGTAGGATATGCCGAACACAGCAGCACACCCGCAATAGCCGCAAGACCTGAACCAATGGCAAAAGTCAGGGAAATCGTTGCATCCACATTAATTCCCATAAGTCTGGCTGCATCCTTATCCTCGGATACCGCACGCATTGCTTTTCCCATTTTAGTCTTACTTGTAAATAATGTCAGTACTATCATAATAACTATATTAGCTATGATTGTAACAAGCGCCACTGATGAAATCTGAAGGCTGCCGATTACAAGCGATGGGAGCGTTACCATATTAGGAAATGCCTTGGGGTTTGAAGTCCAGATAAGCAGTGCTATATTCTGCAAAAAGTAGGAAACACCAATAGCAGTAATAAGTACCGCAAGGGAAGTGGCGCTCCTAAGTGGTTTATAAGCCAGTCTCTCTATGACTATACCCAGTACCATACATACAAATATTGACACAAGGACTGACGGGATGACAGGCCAGCCAAGATAACTTGTGGTACAAAATGCCACATATCCGCCTATCATAATGACATCTCCATGTGCAAAATTAAGCATCTTGGCAATACCGTAAACCATAGTATAACCCAATGCTATAATTGCATAAACACTACCAAGACTTATACCGTTAATCAGATAGTTTAACATACTATAACCATGCCTTTCTTTGTGTAAGAAAAGGGACTGCCATCTACAGACAGCCCCTTTAAAGTTAAATTTAGATTTAACATATAGGCTTACAGACCTACATATACACCATCTTCAATAACAACAGCCTTAGGTGCCTTGTTAACTTCACCTGCTGCTGTCCAGGTCATACCCTCACCTGTAACACCGTCTACTGAGAAATTAGAATCAGAGAATACAGATACAAGGATATCACAAATATCTTCATAGCTCATTCCGTCTACATTAAGACCGCCATTGTTATCAGCATAGTACTTTAATGCTTCGTAGATTGCATAAGGACAGTCATAACCGTCTGCTGCAAACTGTGAAGGAGTCTCACTATGAGCACCCTCAAACTTGGAAACAAATGAAGAAGTCAAATCATCTGTTGCATCAGCAGAGAAAGGTGTAAGTAACATAACGCCCTCTGCAAGAGAGGTATCAAATCCTTCCAGAGAAAGGATACCGTCCATACCGTCTACACCGAACATTTCCACTTCATAGTCCATAGATGCAGCCTGCTGCATAATCAATGATGCAGGTGTGTAATAGATAGGAAGGAAGATCAAATCTGCCTCTGCATTCTGAGCTTCTGTTAACTGTACGGAAAAGTCGTTAGCAGTATCATCTGTAAATGTTGTTACGGAAACAACATTCATACCAAGTTCATCAGCCTTTGCCTGGAAAGTCTGATAGATACCTGTTGAATAAGCATCTGAGTTATTGTAGATAATTGCTATATTCTCTGCAAGACCGTTATCATCAATATACTGTGCTGATGCGGAACCCTGGTTAGGGTCAGAGAAGCAAAGCTGGAATACATTGTCATTTCCTTCTGTAACTGAAGTTGCGGAAGCTGAAGGTGTAAGCATAAACATACGATCTGCATATGCTTCAGAAGCAACAGCTACGCAGGGAGTTGTGGTAACACAGCCGATAATTGCCTGTGCTGACCAGTCCTTAAGGTTGTTGTAAGCATTAACTGATTTCTCAGCATCATGCTCATCATCCTGTGCATTTAACTCAATCTTGAAATCTGAGCTGACTGCATTGATTTCTTCTACTGCAATCTGAGCACCGTGATCTACGGCATTACCATATAAAGCAGCACCGCCTGTAAGAGGTCCGATTATACCGAGTTTCAATGTCCCTGTAAGTGAACCACCTTCGCCTGCGTTTTCAGCTCCGGCATCTGCGGTATTGTCTGCTCCGGCATCTGTGCCTGCATCAGCAGTGTTTTCTTCTACAGTATTATCTGCTGTAGAGTCATTGGTTGAATCAGTGGTGTTTCCGGTTGAACCGGTACCGCCACAGGCTGTCAGTGAGCAAATCATTGCTGTTGACAGCAGGATTGCAAGTAACTTTCTTTTCATAATAATCTCCTCCATGTATATATTTTTATAAAAAATGACCTCCCCGGATTGGAGAAGGTCATCTTTGACCGTAGAATTGAATGAGTATCTTCCTTATTATATGTTATATGTGAATTGTATATAATGTAATGATTAGGTAATACTCGTATACAAGTATATTAGGACAGTTTATATTATTTGTCAACTAAAAGTTTTTTAATGAGCTATTTATAAGCTATTTAAAGAACCATTTTGCTATTCTGCAAGGAATTTATCAATACCATTTGCTATTCCATCAACAATTTTGTATTGATAATCAGCAGTGGCCATGCGCTCATCCTCTGCAGCATTAGTCATATATCCCATCTCTACGATCGTTACCGGAACCTGACACCAGTTTATTCCGCTCATAGTATCGGTTTCCCATACATACTCCTTTTTTGCGCCTGTGCTTGAGACCATTTCATCCAAAACATATGTTGAAAGGCTCTTACTTTTAGAATATAGCGACGCATTGTAGGGATTGGAAGCTGTTTGACAAATAGTCATCATGCCGTTTACCGACGAATTTGTAGAACCGTTTGCATGTATTCTGATAAAAGCATCAGCGTTATTTTCATTTGCAATCTGCGCTCTTTCAGAATTACTTATATTCACATCATTACTTTCACGGCACATAATGACCCTATAGCCTCTGGAAATCAATTCATCCTTTAACTTTAGGGCAACTTCCAGATTAAGCTCAAATTCCCCCATACCGGTTGATACGCCCGATGTACCGCCGGCAACTTTAGCTTTTGATTCGGAAGCTCCCGGCCCCACCGGCTCTGTTGATGTGTCCGCTTTAGACTGATGCCCGGCATCTATCACTACAAGACGGCCGTCACCGGCAGCCTGCGCCGCAGCATTGCCGTCGTCCTGAATGTTACTTTGAGCATCACTTTGAATGTCACTTTGCCCATCATTCTGAATATTACCCGCAATATCAACACCATCAGCTTCTCTGTCCTGAACTTTTAGATATCGGCTTGCAATAAAATATTCATTTTGGTCCAGTAAAATCCGGCTCCATTCACCATCATCAGACAGTCTTTGTACTTCCATATTCATTTCCAAAACACGGTATATGTCCGATTCGGTTGATGCAGCTGTTCTGACATTCACCCTATCAGTAGTGATAACAGTCTCTGCCACCGGATTTCCTTCTATTTCACCGTTCTGCTTCGAATCATCCGCTGTTTCCTGTGTTTCTGTTGCGAACATTTGTTTGGAGCTATTTTCAGGTTCATCATGTTTATCAGTCTGTTTCAGGTCATCAGCATTTTCGCTATTATCAACATTTCCGATATCCTCAGTTTTCTCAATATCATCAGATGCATCCGGCATACTTCCCGAACCATTTCCGCATGCACTGATGCCAAGAGTAATAAGAGATATAATTACCAGATATTTTAATCGATTAATCATCTCTACACTTTTTCCTCCTCATAAGCCACAATAAGATCCTTATGGTTCTTGATTTTACGGAATCTCAATGATATAATTCTACATAAATTTATTTATATAATCAAGGTGCTTATATAGGAAAAGAAGATATGTTCTGGAAAAAGAAAACTTTACAAACTATTTCTTAATGATAAGAAAAACTGGAATCCGGTTATAAAGTATAGTATCTGTAATGGCGAGAAGGTGGCGGGATTCCAGCATATTCATACCGGGGATTTTAAGGAAGAGTGCCTGATCCGCAGCGAGAAGGAACTACAGGAATTTAAAGCAAAATATGGAATTGCGGGTGAGGTGGAAAAGATTTATTGATGCATTGGTGTTATAACTATAGAAGAAAATATGTACAATAATATAGAGAAACTTTGGTCGGAGCGTCACTCCCGACATCTCTTTTGCCCATTGCAAAAAGCATGTGGCGCATG
>JAFLTG010000047.1 GCA_022510545.1 Lachnospiraceae bacterium
GCTTTCACAAGCTTTTCCACACAAGTCATACTCATCAAGCCACGTAGCTTGTAATTAATAACATTTTTTATACATTAATGACTTATATATTATATTAAGAAGTCACCTATGTCAACATTGCACTAAATGACATATCTGTCATTATGCTCTACAACAATCTCGATTCCACCCTCTCCTTTATAATGCGAATTAGTACGAATCGTCCCCCTGCTTTCCACAATACAGTTTTCTATATGTGTGTTATCACCTATATACACATCGTTTAAAATAATTGAATTTTTAACATAACAGTTGTTACCTATATACGTATTCCTAAATATAACAGAATCTTCAACCGTTCCGTTTACAATACAACCGCTTGCAATAAGGCTGTTTTTAATCTTAGCTCCTGCATTATATTTTGCAGGTGGATTATCATCCACTCTTGAATATATATCCGGATACTGCTTAAAGAAGTAATTTCGTGTCTCCGGTACCAAGAAATCCATATTGGTATTAAAGTAATCTTCTACGGTGGCAATATTACTCCAGTAATCCCTGGTCTTATATCCAAAAATCCTTTTCATATCTTTATGACGAATCAGGATATCTTTGACAAAATCATAGCGCTCCTCTTCAGCGCATTTCTCTATCATTTCAATCAGCTGACGCCTTCTGATAACATATATACCACAGGAAATTGTATTGGATCTGGCAACTACCGGCTTTTCTTCAAATTCTTCAATGCGGCTCTCCTCATTCATCTTAATTGTGCCATAACGCTCTACATTAACGCCGGGCTCCATATCTTTACATACAACTGTAATATCAGCCTTTTTTTCAATATGGAATTCAAGAACCTTGTTATAATCCATCTTATAAACACAGTCGCCCGATGAAATAACGACATATGGCTCATGACTGTTTTTCAGGAATGTAAGATTCTGGGCTATTGCATCCGCCGTTCCCCGATACCAAGCATTACTTTCCGCGGTAACTGCCGGAGTGAAGATAAACAACCCTCCCTGCTTACGTCCGAAATCCCACCATTTGGATGAACTGAGATGCTCATTCAGGCTTCCTGCATTATATTGAGTGAAGACAGCTACTTTATTGATATGGGAGTTGGTCATATTACTGAGTGCAAAGTCAATACCTCTATAGCTTCCTGCAATCGGCATAGCACAAACAGCTCGTTTCTGCGTCAATAATTTCATCCTGTGATTATTACCGCCCGCCAAAATAATTCCTATTGCCCTCACTGTCCCTCACCTGCCTTAATCAATGTTTTGCCGCTTGCAAGATATCCGTTTTCGTAATCGTCGATAAATGTCATACCGAACACAACAGAATTCTTGCCAATAGAGACATTTTTCGGAATAATACTGTTTTCACCAATTGTCACAATTCCGTTATTATATATATGAGGTGCCGTATCATTAGGAACTTCATCGCCTACACCCAGCTCCACATCATCACCAATCACTACATTCTCTGCTACAATTGCTTTATTTATTATACAATTACTATGAATCTGCGTAGAATTCATAATAATCGAATCCCTTACAACAGTTCCCCTACCGATAACAACACCGCAGCCTATTACGGAATTGTATACTTCTCCGTAAATCTCCGAGCCTTCTCCGACTATGCTTCTCTCGACCACACTGCCGGAAGCAAAATATTGAGGCGGAAGAATCTCGCATTTGGTGTATATTTTCCAATACTCTTCATATAAATTGAATTCGGGAACAATATCTATCAGCTCCATATTAGCTTCCCAATATGAATGCAGGGTTCCCACATCTTTCCAGTAACCGTTAAATTCATATGCAAAAAGCGGGTCTCCGTTTTGATGACAATATGGAATAATATGTTTTCCAAAATCAAGACCCGACTGCTGTGCATTTTCAAGTAAGGCTTTCTTAAGGCAATCCCAGTTAAATATATATATTCCCATAGATGCAAGATTGCTTCTGGGATTCTCCGGTTTTTCCTCAAAATCGGTAATCCTGCGGTTTTCATCTGTAATCATTATGCCGAATCGTTTAGCCTCTTCCATTGGAACAGGCATAACAGCAATCGTAACCTCTGCTTTATTCTGTTTGTGAAAATCCAGCATAACCTCATAGTCCATTTTATATATATGATCACCGGAAAGAATCAGCACATACTCCGGATTGAAGGTTTCCATATATGCAATATTCTGGTAAATAGCATTGGCGGTACCGGTATACCACTCACTGTTATCGCTTTTTTCATAAGGTGGAAGTACTGTAACGCCGCCGATATTCCTGTCAAGATCCCAGGGGATTCCTATGCCTATGTGAGTATTCAGACGAAGTGGCTGATACTGCGTAAGAACACCAACCGTATCCACTCCGGAATTAATGCAGTTGCTCAGCGGGAAATCTATAATCCGGTATTTACTTCCAAATGATACGGCAGGCTTGGCCACCTTTGATGTCAACACTCCCAGTCGGCTTCCCTGGCCACCGGCAAGCAGCATGGCAATCATCTCTTTCTTTACCAATACTTTCACCTCTTATTTTAATAATAATCTTATATATTATATTAATAATCAGTTGATAAAATGCAGAAATTTCCATGTAGTACGTTAAGTATATCACAAAATAATCAGAAAGTGAATATTATTTACAAAATAATTCTCATTTCATCACCATTTTTATATTAATATGCGACAATATTTTTGTTAAAGCGTTAATTTTTTTATTAATTATTTACAATCACACAATTTTCAACTTACTTCTTACATATATATATTTGTGAATTATTAATAATTTACATAGATTTTTCCACTCATTCCCATTTAATGTAAATTATCATTGGTTTTTTTCACTCAAGTGCGTATAATACTTATTATAGTATTATCTTTTAAAAAATATGAAGATAGGAAGTTATAAATTATGTATCAAATCGATTTTAAAAATCCGATCCATGTATACTTTATCGGAATCGGCGGTATCAGTATGAGCGGACTTGCCGAGATACTCCTTTCCGAAGGCTTTACTGTCTCCGGCTCCGACAGACAGAAATCTGACCTTACCGAAACTCTGAGTTCCAAAGGTGCCTTAGTTTATTATGGACAAAAAAAAGAAAATCTTGCAAACCATCCTGATTTAATTGTGTATACAAGCGCAATCAAAAGCGATAATCCGGAATTTGTAGAAGGTCAGGCACTCGGTATTCCTTTTCTTTCCAGGGCTCAGCTGCTTGGACAGATGATGAAAAATTATAAAATCCCGATAGCTGTAAGCGGCACACATGGCAAGACTACAACCACTTCTATGCTATCTCAGATCCTGCTTGAGGCAGATACCGACCCAACGTTATCTATTGGCGGAATTTACCGTACAATAGGAAGTAATATACGCGTGGGAGGCCCTGACTATTTTGTGACCGAGGCCTGTGAGTACACCAACAGCTTTTTAAGCTTTTTCCCCAAAATAGGAATTATCCTTAATATAGAGGAAGATCATCTTGACTTTTTCAAAGATATTCACGATATACGTAATTCTTTCCATGAATTTGCAAAGCTTCTTCCTGCGGATGGCGCACTTATTATAAACGGAGATATTTCAAAGGTATCGGAAATTACTGATTCTCTTTCATGCAGGATAATTACCTATGGTTCGGATTCAAATTCAGACTATCATCCTTCCGACATCACTTATAACGAATTCGGCTGCCCGTCATTTACCCTGATTGGCGCAGATGGAAGCAAGGCTTCATATACTTTAAGCGTTCCCGGAATATACAATGTGTATAATGCGTCCGCTGCTATTGCCGCTGCCAGGTTTCTAAATATAGATGATAATATAATCCGTAAAGCCTTACATGATTTTAATGGTACCGACAGACGCTTTGAGTTAAAAGGCACGGTAAACGGAATCTCTATAATAGATGATTATGCACATCACCCAACAGAAATTACTGCAACTTTAAATGCCGCGACCAATTATCCCCATAAAACTATCTGGTGTGTTTTCCAACCGCACACCTATACCAGAACCAAGGCATTTTTGCATGAATTTGCCAAAGCGCTTACGCTTTCTGACAAAATTATACTTGCGGATATATATGCGGCCAGAGAAAAGGATACTCTGGGAATAAGTTCCGCCACACTACAGGAAGAAATTCAGAATCTCGGACATGAATGTTACTACTTTCCGTCTTTTGAAGAGATTGAAAACTTCATACTTAAAAATTGCACAAACGGTGATTTGTTAATAACTATGGGGGCAGGAGATGTAGTAAAAATCGGAGAAAATCTGCTCAAAAAATAATTATCCACATTATCCACACAAAAGGAAAGCATTCAGCCTTCTTTTTGATGTGGATATTTTTATATTATAATTTCGTTTTTACATTCGTTATCCACATTATCCACAGGCAGTATGAACAAATGTTCGATTGTTCTTTCTGTCAAAATGACTATATCTTTTTAAAATTTAACATGCTATAATTCATTTTACTTTTAGATTTTAAAGATTTATGAGGTGTATGGGCTATGAGTCATTTAACCATTTATCAGGATAATTATACGAATGCAACGGTTATTTCAAACCGTTTTATTGACGAATATATGAAGCCGGCAAATGATGCCCAGCTCAAAATCTATTTATATCTGATACGCATGATGAGCGCAAGGCTCTCCACCAGCGTCTCAGACATTGCAGATATTTTTAATTATACAGAAAAGGATGTTCTGCGCGCATTAAAATATTGGGAGAAAAACAAACTGCTGACTCTGGATTATGACGAGGCCAAAAACCTGACGGGCATACATCTGCTGGATCTGAACACCACTGATGCGGAACCCAAAGAGGTTACATATGAAAAGCTTTCTTATGAGAAGCCTTATGATGAGAAACCTTCTTATGAAAAACCTTCTTATACATTGGAACAACTGAAGGCATTTAAAACCGATGAAGCAGCTTCCAGATTACTTTTTATTACCGAACAGTATTTAAAGAAAACTCTGAGTGCAAATGAAATGAAGACTATCCTCTTTATTTCGGACAAGTTGAACTTTTCAGAGGATTTAGTTGACTATCTGATACAATACTGTGTAGACCGTGGCAAGAAGGATTTAAAATACATAGAAAAAGTTGCTATTGACTGGGCCCAGGCAGGCATTACTACTCCCAAACAAGCCAAGCGCTATGCCCGCAAATATGACAAGATTGTATATGATGTTATGAAACTTCTTGGCAAATCCAGTGCACCTACTCAGACAGAGGCAGCTTATATCAACCGTTGGACCAATGAATTAGCTTTTGAGATAGACGTAATTGCCGCAGCCTGTGAAAAAACTGTTCTGGCTACCGATAACCACCGCTTTGAATATGCGGACAGTATTTTGAATAACTGGTACAAAGCGGGAATTCATCATGTGAACGATATTCAATCTCATGAAAGTAATTATAAACAAAATAAAATACAGAAAATTTCAACCGGAAATAAATTTAACCAGTTTATGCATAATCAGTATGATTTTGAGTCACTTGAAAAAGAACTTTTAAGCAATTAATATTTAAGGAGACTGCCGTGCCACTAACCAATACCCAGTACGAAACAATAGTTCGCGGTTATGAAGATAAGCAACTTAAAAGCCGCCATGAATTGGAACGTAAAACATCATATGTATACGAACGTATTCCGGCTTATCGTGAACTTGAAGATACCATTGCCGCTCTTTCCGTTTCCCAGGGCAAAAAATATCTTGAAGGCAATGACAATGCAATAGAAGAATTAAAAACCAGGCTGGCAGAGCTTTCTGCAAAAAAGACACAGCTTTTGAAGGATGCCGGGCTTCCTGAAAATTATCTTAAGCCCACCTATACCTGTCCGGACTGTAAAGATACAGGATATATCGACGGTGTAAAATGCCACTGTTTTAAGCAGACAATGATAACCCTGCTCTATGAGCAGTCCAATATCCGTGAAATGCTTCAGAGCGAAAATTTTGATGCTTTATCCTATGAATATTATGAGGGAGAGCATTTATCACTTTTTAAAAATGCTGTTATTACCTGCCGGAATTTTATAAAAAATTTTAATTCTGACTACCATAATTTATTTTTTTATGGTACAGTGGGTACAGGTAAATCATTTTTATCCAACTGTATAGCCAAAGAATTGATTGAAAGCGGTCACTCAGTTATCTATTTCAGTTCATCCGCTCTTTTTGATTTGTTATCCAGATATTCTTTTGATTATAAGAATCGGGAAGACCAGGCTGAACAGCATAATGATATATATCAGTGTGATTTACTGATTATTGATGATTTAGGCACGGAACTGACAAATCAGTTTATCGCCTCGCAGCTTTTTTCCCTGTTAAATGAACGCCATATGGGCAAAAAAGCAACCATAATTTCTACAAATCTTTCTCTGGAAGAACTGCGCAACCGATATTCGGATCGTATTTTTTCCCGCATTACAAGTCATTATGAAATATGTAAATTGACCGGTCCTGACATCCGTATTTACAAAAAGCGTTTACTCAACAGAAAGTGAGGATTCATTCATGCCCAAGCGCGAAGAAAAAAGAAATCTGGAAACAATTCCTGTCGGTTCTCTCGGTATTATTCCACTTGAAGGCTGTAAATCACTGGGAGAAAAAGTAGATTATTATCTTGTAAAGTGGAGAGCCGAACGCGAAAGTGAACACAAAGGAAGCTTAGCCTTCACCGGTTATCAGCGTGATTCATATTTACTGGACGCCGAAGTACCCAGATTCGGTTCCGGAGAAGCTAAGGGTGTAATAAAACAATCTGTCAGAGGTGATGACTTGTATTTATTGGTAGATGTTGCCAATTACAGTCTGACATATTCCCTTTGCGGACATGAAAATCATATGTCTCCTGATGACCATTATCAGGATCTTAAACGTATAATTGCTGCGATTGGAGGTAAGGCAAGACGTATAACGGTTATTATGCCGTTTTTGTATGAAAGCCGTCTTTCCAAGAGAACATCAAGAGAATCTCTTGACTGTGCTATTGCTCTGCAGGAAATGGTTAAAATGGGTGTCGATAATATTATTACCTTCGATGCACATGATGCCAGAGTACAAAATGCTATTCCACTGCATGGTTTTGAAACTGTACAGCCCGCTTATCAGTTTATAAAGGGTCTTGTCAATAATGTGAAAGGATTAAATATCGACAGTGACCATATGATGGTAATAAGTCCGGATGAAGGCGGTACCAGCAGAGCCATCTATATTGCCAACGTATTGGGACTGGATATGGGAATGTTCTATAAGAGAAGGGATTATACCCGCATGGTAAACGGCAAAAATCCGGTGGTTGCTCATGAATTCCTGGGAAGCAGTATCGAAGGCAAGGATATGATCATCATTGACGATATGATTTCTTCCGGTAATACAATATTGGAAGTAGCCGCTGCCCTAAAAGCCAGAAAGGCAGGCCGCATCTTTGCATTTGCAACTTTTGGCCTGTTTACGTCCGGACTGGAACGGTTTGATAAGGCATATGAAGAAGGAATTATTGACAGGGTTCTTACAACCAATCTGGTTTATCAGACCCCGGAACTTCTCGAACGTGAATGGTATATTGACTGCGATTTGAGTAAATATATTGCATATATAATCGATACATTAAATCACGATTCATCGATAAGTGATTTACTAAATCCCGTTGAGCGTATTCAGTCTATTATCACGCGTTACAATAAGGGTGAATTAGAATAAGCATCACAGACATATTTTAAGATGCCGCTCCATAAGGGGTGGCATCTTTAACAATGAGGTGGTTACAGTGATATTAATTAAAGCAAATCCTGAACTAAAGAATGTTTATAAAAGATTAATTACAACGTTGAAGCTGCCGGTTACATGGAATGATGTTTTCGTTGTGAAAAATAATCTTTTAATTCTTGCCGGTGATGTGCGTTCTTTGATTTTTAATTTTGAAAACAAGAAAATATATACCTCAATCTTGGAAATTCCTACAGAAAGCAGCCGCCTTGAAAGTATGCCCAGCGACTCTCTGCTAAACAATGTAATGAATATTACGCTATATGCATTTGGAAAATGGGGCACTATAGGCGGTCTCAAAGTAGATAAAGATTATGAAACCCTGAATACTCTTTTTTCCCAGATTCTTCGTCCCGTAAGCATCGAGACGGGATTTGGCGAAAGTAATTTACGTTTTTACAACAACGGAGTCCAGCTTACATATGAAGATATGATGATGGCAATACTCAGGCTTTTAAATAATGAAGGAAAGCTAAAAGAAAACCAGAGCCTGGTAACTACAGAGACCACAAATAGGGATAGTGAAGCTTCTGATAATGCAAAAGATTCCGATAACAACTCCGCATCTAAAGAGCTTGGCTTCGAAGAATTTGAGAACGATTATGAGATCGGTCTCTGGCATAATCTAAGTTGGAAAAAGGATACCTGTGACTTTAAAAAAGCTCCCAAAAGTGAAGCGGATGCTGCAAGGTCACGAATCGGTAATAACTTTTATATTACAAATTATGTTTGCCCAAAATGTGAAGAAAAACTCTATATGGGAGTATATCCTGTTGATAAGGAACTGCTGATTGATACCGAAGAGGGACGAGTATTTATGGCGCGTACCTATTCCTGCCATAACTGCAATACCTTCTATACACCACGACCTAAGAAGCTGCTTCAGGAAGGGGATATATATGTCTTAAAATTCGACCAGGACAAGATTGCCTATGAAGACTATCTGGATATTCTGGGCAGCCGGGCAGAGCGGACTACCAATCCTAATTTCAATGAATTTGAATCCGAACGTAACCTTACGGATAGGGAAGCAGCTGCCGCCGGCAATGTGAATGCAACAGGGAGCGTAAATATAGCAGAAAATGTAAATGAATCAGCTGATAATGCATCTGAATCTAAACTTGCCTCTAAGTTTAAGAATATGAAAGATCAGCTGTCAAAAGGCGGTAAATTATTCACCAAAAACCGAATTAAAACAAACGATAAAACGTCTGTGATTGGGCCGGATAATTCTACAGCCAACATGAGTGAACAAAATCTGCCAGCCCAAAATCAAGGTAATCAAAATATAAAACACGAAAATATTAAATCTACAGCAACAAACACTTCCGCTCCAAAAAGCGCTCAGGCATCAGAAGATGCTCAAGCCGGAGCCAAATCAACTCATATTCTTACACAGCAACTTGCCGGGAAGACAACCGATGAATTAAAAGTTATTTTATCTGACTTGGAACGCAGAGAAGCTTCTGAAGACGTTTCTTATATGGAAACGGTAAAAGATATACTACGCGAAAAATTAACAGCCAAGTATGATGCCCGTATCAGCGTCCTAAATAACTTAAGTCCCAGACAGCTTTCCGATCTGAGAAATCAGATAGACAAGGAAACTGTTCTTTCCAATGAAAAAAAGACAGGATACCTAAATGAAATTGATAACCGCCTATACAAGGCCGAAAAAGATGCTCTGGCTCAAAAACTTGAACTAAGCAAAAAGAAATCCTATGCAGAAATCGAGCAAATAATAGCTGATGTAGAAAAACGCGATATTCCGGATAAGTTAAAGCAGGATGCCATAACCAAACTCAATCTTGTAAAATCAGTGCGTGCCAATCGGGAAGTCGAGCATCTAATGACACATATGCCGCTTCATATGGACAGGAAGCAGCTTGCAGCCTATATTGCCAGACTTGATCAATATAAAGAGGTTGATTTAACGAAATACCGTTCTCAATTGGACCAAAAATTAGACATGGCAGAAAACGAAGAAATAGCCGCATTAGTTAAACGCGGAGGCAAAAAGGACCGGACTGCCTGGTGGAATCTCTATGATGAATTGCAAAATCGAGATTATAAAGAAGAAAATAAGGCTCCGTACCTGGAGAAAATACATGATAAAATAAGACAGCTTGATGAAGATGCAATAGAGCGAATCTGCCCCAGCATTGTAACTCTTTCTTTTGCAGAGGGGCTTCAAGCATATGAAGAAATCAGCAAAGGTGTATTTCTCCCTGAATTAAAGACCAATACCCTGGAAATGATTCAGCGGAGGCTTACCAAGCTAAAAACCGATGAGAGTGTTCAACTCATGCGTAAATTGAAAAGCGATATGGAAGAAAAAATGACAGACTGCGACGGTTTTTACTTTTATAATGCACGGGAAGAAATGAAAATGTCCCAGAGTGCAGATGAAGATGATAATCGTATGGCAATGTTGTGCGCCATAAACGGCTACGCGGCTGCAATAGGTCCTTATGAATATCCTCTTATGGTCTGCGATATCTCCAGGGCAAGAAACGGAAGAGAAGGTTTTGTTCTCACTCCGGACAATATTTTTTATCATACCTTTTTTAAATCAGGTATAATGAATATACCTGACATTGAGAAAGTTCTGTTAAGTAAACGCCTTTTTTCAAAAGGCATTTATATAAAACACCGGGGAGGAAAAAAAGAAAAACTGCCTAATAATGTTAAGCAGGAAAATCAAGAAGCATTTGTAAAGATTCTTGATGACTTTGCGACCTATCTTCAGGAAAAACCCGAGTCACGAAGTATTGCATATATGGCAAAAGAAAAGCATGAAGTAATTCACTGTTACCGTTGCGGCTTTGTGTATAAAGGTTCAAATGTTTGTCCAAAATGCGGAAGTAAAACAAACCATTAATCCGGTCAGTTCGAGACCTTCCTGACCAAACCGCCATCGGCGGGGAAAAAACAAAACTAAAGGAGACAAATGAATATGAAAAAAACAATCTTTTTAGTCCAAGCGGCAATGATTGCCGCTATCTATGTTGTGCTTACTTTTATAGCCAACGCCTTCGGACTTGCCAATTATGCAGTACAAGTCCGTTTCTCTGAAGCCCTTACTATTTTACCCTATTTTACGCCCGCTGCCATTCCAGGTCTGTTTGCAGGCTGCATCATCAGCAACATTCTAACAGGATGTATACTTCCGGATATAATTTTTGGAAGCATCGCTACTCTGATCGGCGCTCTGGGTACATATTTTCTCAGAAAATGGAAATGGTGCGCTCCTATTCCTCCGATCATTTCCAATGTAATCATCGTTCCGCTGGTTTTAATCTACGGATATGGTTTAGTGATTGAAGGTGCATCCATAGCCTATTGTTATGGTTTTTACGCTCTCACAGTGGGTGCCGGAGAAGTAATTTCCTGCGGAATACTTGGCATGATATTGCTAATTACATTGGAAAAATATGCCGGCAGGATATTTTCATCAGACCAATAAATATCATATGTTATTTATTGATTCTCTGATCTGTTCCCATACAGTAATCAATTTTTCCAATGACCACGCCGCATTTGCAGGACTTGTGGAGGGCAGCTGAATATCCTCCACCCCGGTTGAATTTTTTATGTATTTTTGATAGTTTTTATGTGCCATGCCTCCATTGGTATATATTTTCTCAATGGAGGTTTCGCTCAAAAGTCTGCCTATGTCATTTGGCACTACATTTTTAATACTGCTGTCGCTTGAACCTGTAATATCACAACTTGCAATTACATCCCACATTGCTATGTGATTTGAGAGTATCATTTTCTTTTTATCTTCTATTGTTTCAGGCACCGGGCAGCTAAATACTGCAGCCATCACCTTCCAATAACGATTCTGCGGATGATGATAGAAAAACTGCCCCTCTCTTGACTTAACGCTGGGAAAAGAACCCAAAATCAAAATCTTTGAATCTTTATCATAGAGAGGTGGTATATTATGGAATTCCATACATTCTCCTAATCCTGCTTCTTCTTCACATAAGTAATAAAATTATTTCCGTTTTCCTCAAGCCACTGAGTTGAATCATTCATTCCCTTCTTATATACTGTTCCTGTAAGCGGGTCCATTACTACAATATTCAGTTCATTGAATCCGACAATCAACACAGCATTGCCATCCTGCAGCATTGCCAGCACCGGTATATCTTGGTTTACATAATATAAAACCGCATCCAGACTACATCCAGTCAGGTTCAACACCTGAACATCTTTCAGACTGGCTTCAAGAATAGAGGTAACAGTATTTCCCTGTTCAAGCAGATATTCTGTACGCCTTGAAATTCCTTCAAACTTGAGAATGCTATCCAGACATACCGAGAGACTGGTTCTATGCTCCGTCACTTCTTCACCGGTAATTGCCATTATTTGATTTCTGGTGCTTCTGGCGCTTCTTTTCCAGATATAATCCCCTTCATCATCAACAACAACTCCTGCATTATCATAAGCATATATTACTGCCTTACCGGCATCTGAAAAGATTCCATCAATACCATTTTTGTCATATACATAATACCGTTCGCTTGTTATCTCATTTTCGCGCATTGCAATCTGACGTTCACCCTCAAAAATCACTTCCCTGGGTGTCAGTTTTTTCAATGTCCTTATATCTATTTCTTCCTTAACAGCAATCTCTACCAATGTCTCATATAATTCTGTTATAACACTGATTACGTTGTTATTTTTATCTGTTGCTTTTTCAGTACTCATAATCTGATCATCGCTTGTAGCGAGATATTCTCCGGTTTCTTCATTGCGTGTTACCCTCGAAAGATTAATCTGATTACCCGAAATAACGCTGTCTGTTACATATATACCATTTTCTCTGTAGTTCTTTAGCAAAGCCCCATCGTCACCTTGTATCTTCAAACAATACATTGGGAAAATTGTGGTATTTGAATAATTATTTACAATATCAGACTGTCTGGCAAGACCATATATCAAATCCTCTTCCATAAAACCGATTAAGGAAATATATTCTCCTCTTCCGGCATTAATCTCGGTTTCTATACCGGTACCAAGATTAAGCAGTTTCAGACAGGTACAGTTATACCTGTTTCCACCATCCTGCCATACAAGCATCTTGTTTGATTTGGATACCTTATAATCATCCTCATTAAGCCCTGAAATAATAATGGAACAGCCCCTGCTTTCCAGGTTAATTGCATAAACCGAACCTTCCAGCATAAGATAACAAATACCCGAATTATTTACATAAGCAAGGCTCTCTATATCATTTTCCAGCAATTCATAAGACCTGTCATAAGGAATATAAACCTGCTCCTCTACCGTATTGGTCATACTGCTATAAAAATTCACAGAAACACCTACTTCCCCCTCATGGCGTCCCCTGTTCATATAACCATATACAATAAACTCTACATTCCCGGTTTCATCAACATTAAGTATTTTTATATTATGACGGCTGTAACTGCTCCTTAGATCTGTAATCCCATCTCCTTCATTATAAAAAGAGAAAATCCGTGCCAGTTTCTGATCTGTCACATTATAGCTATAAAGCTTATTTGAGCTGATAAATGCAAAAACATTCCCTCCGTCACTTTCTTCAATTTCAATGTTTTTATCTACGATGCCAAGCACTATTTTGTCATTTTCAAGGGCGGTATCATCAAAAATCTGTGTCATCTTTCTTTCAAAGTCCAAAAGATACATACGTTCCGGTGTATAACGGATTCTGTAGTATTCACTGACCTGATAATATGTCTTTGTCCTGCCCGAACGTGTGATTACCATATACTCCAACAAAAAAGAGCCTGTATTCTTCTCTAATTCCTTGATGTCAACTACAGGTTCGGATATACGCTCTACCTGCAGCTCACCCCAGGTCACCTGCTTGAAGCTGCTGTGTATCGTCACCTTATGGAAAGTAGAATTGTCACCTTCCGAATTGGATTCCAGATACTTTGTGATCTCGGCAGCTTTTTCTTTGTCAAAGGTTCTGTTATGGAAATCCAGTACATATGACAATTTCTCATTTATATACAGTTCTTCCGACTGTATGATTCTGGTATAATAACGAATAATATCTTCCCGTGCAGGTTTAAGCATCAGCACAAACATGTACTCATCCCCCGGGCTTATCAGATCCTTAAGAGTGATCTTACATTTAATCTTCTTATTAATTGTATTATAATTCTCAATTTCAGTGCTTTCTACCAAACGCTCGCCATTTATGCTCCTTACTTCAAATGAAATCGCTTCTATTATTTTTTCATAAGTGTCAATAGTAAACGATATATTCCGGTCTTCACCAATCGGCAAAATGGTATCGCGCAAATAGCTTATATCCATATTACCCGAATAGCCATGCAGCCTGTCCACCTGATATTCATCTATCTGCATGGTAACAATAGGAAACGTTGCGTCTCCCATTTCCATAGTCATATCTGTATTTCCGTTATTCATAACAGCGCTGATACCAAATAAGGCCGCAATAAAAACTACAGTCAGATATAGGCCTGTTAAGATTGTCTTTTTCATAAACTAAAATTCCTTCTATCAATATCTATTAATCTTTTAATAATCTTTCCAGCGTTGGCTCAATATTCAAAAATTCTGTTATATCGTTTACTTTTTTAAGCTCGTCCTGCTGCTTTGATTTATCTACCTTGTCCTTTTTAACGGCACGTATCAAAATATTTTTGGGTGTATGCTCCATATCTATAAACTCCAGCAAGTCTGTATCATAGCCCCTAGACTTAAGAAGATTGGCACGCACTGCATCTGTAATAAGTGCCGACATTCTCTCTCTGATTATTCCGTATTGCAAAACAGGCTGCAGCTCTTTACAATCAAGCTGCTTATTTACTTCATGCTGACAGCAAGGTACCGAAAGAATAACTTTGGCCTGCCACTTAATCGCTTTATCCAGTGCATAATCGGTTGCTGTATCACAGGCATGCAAGGTTACTACCATATCAGCACGTGTCAGTCCCTCATATTCAGCAATGTCTCCTTTTATAAACTTAAGTTTCTCATAGCCGTATCTGACACTCAATTCATTACAATGTGAAATAACGTCTTCTTTTAAATCCAGACCTGTAATAGAAACGTCCATTTTCATTAATTCATGAAGATAATAGTATATTGCAAAAGTCAGATAAGACTTTCCGCAGCCAAAATCAACAATCTGCACTTCCCTGTCTTTCGGCAGTGCCGGAAGGATATCTTCTATAAATTCCAGAAACCTGTTGATCTGTTTATACTTGTCATATTTGGAGTTTATAATCTTTCCATCGGGCCTCTGCACTCCCAGATCAATCAAAAATGGGATTGGAGTTCCTTCCTTTAGAATATAATTTTTTATCCTGTTATGCGAAAGTGAAATCTCGATTTTATTTTCATCGGAGACTGCTTGTCTTGAAATATTTTTGGTTTTAATCGTTAGTTCGCCTTTTTTATTTGAAAAAACTGTCCCCCGTATATTAGTATGCTCTATATCGCACTGTTTAAAATCGTTTATTAAATAATTTTCAATTTTAGAAACCATTTCATTACAAGTGTTATTTTTATGAAAAACCTTTGTTCCGTCATATATAGTTTCCTGAAACATAAGCTCATCTTTAAGCAGTATCGGTCTGATTTTTATTTTAGAAATTCCGGCAGACTTACGTGGATTGCTTATTATCATCTGGTATAGGCCTCTATCTAAGGCATTTTCAAGCAAAATTGCAAACTTTTTATCCATTTTATCATCCTTTACCACTATTATACACGCAAACTTTTCTTTCTCTGAAAAAGAGCTGGCCAACGGCCAACTCTTTGGCATGCCGGTTATCCGGCATTATATAGTGGCATTAGCTATGTTTCTATTTTAATCAGAATAAGTTAAAAGCTCAACTAAAATTTTAAAATTCCTCTATGATTTGCATGCCGTTTTTTATAAATTTCATAATACAGCAATACCTGTACAAATTCCTCTATTCCTTCCCGGGGTTCTTCTGTATCCATACTTTTAATCCTGTCCATAACAGCCTGCGTCAACTTATATAACTGCCACTTATCCGGATATTCATCATAAATGCAACTACCTTCATAATCCATTGTATTTAAAATATCAACTATTATTTTTTGATATCGTTTTGCCTCAGCCGGATACATCTGCTGTAAATATTCCAAATCACGTGTTATGGTATCTTCCTCCTGATAATATAACGGAAGAGGATAAGCCATATAAAACGGAAGAATTCTTGATTGATTCATATTTTTTCAACTTCTATTGCTATTTTGTTTTATAATATGCGGAGGGAATAAGTTTGTTAAACTATGGTTTAATAAACTTATTTATAACATACGTTATTAAAAGGACAGGCTGGATTTCCGCCTGTCCTTTTAATCGATAACTTGTATTATTTAACTGCTTCAATTCTGGCAACCGCACGTCTAAGCGACATCTCGGCACGTTTCATATCCGTTCCGGGAGCATTCTCCCTGATTCGTTCTTCAGCGCGTCCTTTAGCTTCCTGCGCACGGTTCAAATCAATTTCCGCCGGCCATTCTATTATTTCTGCAAGGATTGTCACCTTATCCGGTAAGACTTCTGCAAATCCTGCATGCAAAGCGGCTTCTTTTATATCACCATCACTGGTGATGGTTAAAATACCGGGAGAAATGATCATTGTCATCGGTATATGCTGTTTAAAAATACCTACTTCTCCCTCTACGGTATTAAATTCCACCATTGACACCTCATCTTCATAAAAGGTTCTGTCAGGTGTAATTATTTTTAATGTAAACTTATTATCATTTTCAGCCATACAGGTCCCCCTTATTTCGCGCGGGCAAGTACGTCATCAATGCTTCCTGCATTCAAGAAATAACTCTCAGGGATTTCATCATGCTTACCTTCAAGTATCTCCTTAAACCCTCTAATGGTCTCTGCAATCGGTACATATTTACCTTCCAGACCGGTAAACTGTCCTGCTACGAAGAAGGGCTGAGATAAGAATCTCTGAATCTTTCTTGCACGGGAAACAACCAGTTTATCTTCTTCTGAAAGTTCATCCATACCAAGAATTGCGATAATATCCTGCAGTTCTTTGTACCTTTGCAGAATCTCCTGCACACCTCTTGCCACTTGATAGTGTTCCTCACCAACTACTCTAGGATCCAGAATTCTGGATGTAGACTCCAGCGGATCAACTGCCGGATAAATACCAAGCTCAACAATTGCTCTGGACAAAACGGTGGTTGCATCCAGATGCGCAAATGTAGTTGCAGGTGCCGGGTCAGTCAAGTCATCCGCAGGCACGTATACAGCCTGAACTGAGGTAATTGAACCGTTCTTGGTGGATGTGATTCTCTCCTGAAGAGCACCCATTTCTGTCTGCAGTGTAGGCTGATAACCTACCGCAGAAGGCATACGTCCAAGCAGCGCGGACACTTCGGAACCAGCCTGTGTAAAACGGAAAATATTATCAATGAATAACAATACGTCTTTTCCGCCCTTATCACGGAAGTATTCAGCCATAGTCAGACCTGTAAGTCCAACTCTCATTCTTGCTCCCGGCGGCTCGTTCATCTGTCCGAATACCATTGTTGTCTTATCGATAACGCCTGATTCCTTCATTTCATAATACAGGTCGTTACCCTCTCTGGTTCTCTCGCCAACACCGGTAAATACTGAGTATCCACCGTGCTCTGTTGCGATATTTCTGATAAGCTCCTGAATAAGAACCGTCTTACCAACGCCGGCACCTCCAAACAGACCAATCTTACCACCCTTTTGGTAAGGACATAAGAGGTCAACGACTTTGATACCGGTCTCCAGCATTTCTGTTTCAGTAGCCTGTTCTTCAAACTTCGGTGCAGCCCTGTGAATCGGTTCATAAGATACCTCTGTCGGAGCAGGTACATTATCGATTGGCTGACCTAAAACATTAAATATACGTCCCAATGTATTCTCGCCAACAGGAACGGTAATTGGAGCGCCTGTTGAAATCGCCTCCATACCTCTTACCAATCCATCGGTAGGACCCATGGCAATACATCTAACTGTATCATCACCCAGATGCTGTGATACTTCTACAATCAGTTCAGCTCCGTCTTTCAGAGGAATCTTGATTGCATCGTTAATCTCAGGTAAGTTTCCATCAAAAAACTTAACATCAAGTACGGCACCGATAATCTGAGTGAGTTTTCCGCGGCTTTCGCCATTTTTCACTTCTGCCATCTTTCTTTCCTTTCACTCATTGTTATTTATCAGAAGCGCTATTCATTGTTTATGTACGATATTTCGTGTATATTATTACGAAATAGCATTTGCTCCTGCGATAATTTCTGTTAATTCCTGCGTAATAGAGCCTTGTCTTGCTCTGTTATACATCAGCGATAAGTGATCTATCATTTCTTCAGCATTGCTTGTTGCGGAATCCATTGCCTGCATTCTCGCACCATTTTCACTGGCAACTGCTTCTATAAGACCGCCGTATATCAGGCTGGTAACATACTTGGGAATAATAAGCTCTAATGCTTCATCATCCTCAGGCTCGAAATTCATAAGCGCCTTGCTTTCCTTTTGTGCCGTATCAGCTTCCTTTTTCTCCGGTTCTACCGGAAGAAGCTTAAGCAGTGTAGGTTCATGTACAACCGTATTTTTAAAACCGGTATAAGCAAGGTAAATTTCACCGAACTCGCCATTGGTATATGCTTCCAGTATTTTGGAACTTAAGGCCATCGCATCTACATAAAGCGGTTCCTCGATAATGCCTGAATAATCCTCATTCACTACCTCGTAACCGTATCTATTCAATGCATCCCTTCCCTTTTTACCTATTGCATATATACGCAAGTCTTCTTTCTTTAAATCACCCTTTGTTATCAGCTTCACAATATTGGAGTTATATCCGCCGGCAAGTCCCCTGTTAGAGGTTATAACTATAACTGCCTTTTTGCTGGATTCTCCACCGCGAAGATAGGGATGATTAAGGTTTCCTGCCTTAGCCAGCATTGAAGTTACCGTCTCATACATACAGTTAAAATATGCCTTAGACTGTTCTGCGCGCTGTTTTGCACGTTGCAGTTTAACAGTAGAAACAAGTTTCATGGCTTTGGTAATCTGCTGAGTACTTTGAATACTTCCCCTACGCCTTTTAATATCTCTCATTGAAGCCATAGCGTCACCTTCCACTTCCTACTATTTATTTAAACTGCTCCTTGAACTCTTCAATAGCTTTTTTAAGCTTGCCTTCTGTTTCATCGGAAATCGATTTCTCTGATGCAATTGAATTTGGTATCTCAGGATACTTTGTGTCTACAAATTCGAAGAATTCTGTTTCAAATCTCGTTATATCCTCTACAGGAATATCCAAGAGATATTTGTTTGTTGCAGCAAAGATAATCATAACCTGATATTGAACAGGCATGGGCTTATACTGAGGCTGTTTTAAGATTTCCTTGATTCTTTCACCCTGTGCCAGTTTCTCCTTGGTATCGGCGTCAAGTTCTGAACCGAACTGAGAGAAAGCAGCAAGTTCACGGTACTGTGCCAGCTCCACACGGATAGGCGCTGCAATCTTCTTCATAGCCTTAATCTGTGCCGCACCACCAACACGGGATACGGAAAGTCCGGCATTTACCGCAGGTCTGAATCCGGAGTTGAACATCTCGGTCTCAAGATAAATCTGTCCGTCAGTAATTGAAATAACGTTAGTTGGTATGTATGCCGATACGTCGCCTGCCTGTGTCTCGATTATAGGAAGCGCAGTCAGCGAACCTCCGCCATATTCTTCACTCATTCTTGCTGCACGCTCAAGCAGTCTTGAATGCAGATAGAAAACGTCACCAGGATAAGCTTCACGTCCCGGCGGTCTTCTAAGCAGCAAGGAAAGTGTACGGTATGCAACAGCATGTTTACTGAGGTCGTCATATACAACAAGAACGTCTTCTCCGTTCTCCATCCATTCCTCACCGATAGCACAGCCGGAATACGGCGCAATATACTGTAACGGTGCAAGTTCACTTGCCGAAGCTGCAACAACGGTTGTATAATCCATTGCACCGAACTCTGTTAAAGTTTTAACAATTGAAGCAACAGTGGAAGCTTTCTGTCCGATAGCTACATAGATACACTTAACTCCCTGTCCCTTCTGGTTAATAATTGTATCGATGGCAATTGCAGTTTTACCGGTCTGCCTGTCACCGATGATCAACTCTCTCTGTCCTCTTCCGATAGGTACCATAGAGTCAATCGCTTTAATACCTGTCTGCAGCGGTGTATCAACCGATTTTCTTGTGATAACGCCTGATGCAACTCTTTCAATCTTACGATACTTATCAGTCTGTATAGGACCTTTGCCGTCAATAGGCATTCCAAGTGCATTTATTACACGTCCAAGCATACAGTCTCCTACAGGCACCTCAACAACCCTGCCGGTTGTTTTAACAATATCACCTTCATTGATATTGTTCTGGCTTCCAAGAAGAACTGCGCCGACATTATCTTCCTCAAGGTTAAGTACCATGCCGTATACATCGCCGGGAAACTCCAGCAATTCACCCTGCATTGCATTCTCAAGTCCATGCACTCTGGCGATACCGTCTGCAACCTGAATAACTGTACCCACATCCGATACTTCAAGAGCTGACGCATATCTTTTAATTTGATCCTTAATGACTGAACTGATCTCTTCTGGTCTTAAATTCATGGATC
>JAFLTG010000048.1 GCA_022510545.1 Lachnospiraceae bacterium
CTTCTGCAAACAATAGTTTTGCAGTAAAAGTCTCGCTTCTTATAACATATTCCGGAGAATAATCTTCCCGTATTGACGAAATTATGTTACATACCAAAGTATGCAAGCTACTCCCTAATACTAACTTCTTTATATATAACAAATAGCATTCCCTTTGTCAATAGTTATGAAAATTTGGACAGGACAAATCCTGTAATTTTTCCGGCAAGGGTGACGATATATGATATATAGTTGTACAGTCAGGAAGGATATGGTTATGAAAAGGTATAAATTTAAATGGAATATCATAACGCATGTTATTATATGCGTGCTTTTTATTACTTCATGTAGTAAAACCGATATTGATAATAATGTAAATACCGACGGTACTGAAGCTATAGAAAGTCCTATTCAACAAAACTCTGAAGATATCGCCAAACAGGAAAGTATTGACGTAACAGACACCATCCCCTTAAACATAATCGATGACAACTATCGTACTTACTACGAAGTCTTTGTCTATTCTTTCTATGATAGTGATGGTGATGGTATAGGTGATTTGCAAGGGTTGATTTCTAAGCTGGATTATATCAATGACGGTAATGATGAGACGGATACTGATTTAGGATGTAACGGTATCTGGCTTATGCCGGTCAATCCATCACCTACTTATCATAAATATGATGTTGCGGATTATTATGATATAGATGAATCTTACGGTACTCTTGAGGATTTTAAAGAACTTATAAAAGAGTGCGACAAAAGAGGGATCAAGGTAATTATGGATTTGGTACTGAATCATTCTTCTTCACAGAATCACTGGTTTCAGGAAGCCTGTGGCTATTTGAGGCAGTTGGGAGATGATGAGCCGAGTGTAGAGGATTGCCCATATTTTGATTATTATAATTTTTCCAGAGAAATGGGTTCCGGATATTATGCTATAGAGGGAAGCGGCTGGTATTATGAAGCGCAGTTCTGGAGCGAAATGCCGGATTTGAATCTGGACAGTGAGGCGCTTAAAAATGAAATAGAAGAGATAGCTAAATTCTGGCTGGATATGGGCGTGGGTGGATTCCGTCTGGATGCGGTGAAGGAATATTACAGCGGGAATACACAGGCTAATATTGACTTCCTTAACTGGTTTAACGGAGTTGTCAAGTCATATAAAAAAGATGCTTATATAGTAGGTGAGGCATGGCTTGATATAAATGAGTATGCCAAATATTATGAAAGCGGCATAGACAGCCTGTTTGACTTTGCCTTTGCGGACAAGGCCGGTATTATTGCAAAAGTCTTAAACGGAGCTTCGGCTAGCAAATATGGTATGACACTTGAGTCATTGCAAAATACGTTCGGACAGTATAATGAGAATTATATTGATGCACCTTTTTACACTAATCACGATATGGGCAGAAGCGCAGGATATTATTCGGGTGAAAATTCCGAAAACAAGACCAAACTTGCGGGCGCAATGAATCTGTTTATGGGAGGCAGTGCATTTTTATATTACGGAGAAGAGTTAGGGATGAAAGGCTCCGGTAAGGATGAAAATAAGCGTTCGCCGATGTATTGGAGTAAGAGTGATGATTACGCAGGTATGTGCGACGGCCCGGCAGATATGGATGATTTTGAGATGAAGTTTGACAGTTTTGAAGAACAGGAAAATGATGCTGCATCCATATACAATTTTTATAAGAAAGTTATTAAAATAAGAAACCAGAATCCGGAGATTGCAAGAGGAAATGCACAATATCTGAAGATTTCGGAGAATAATGACTTAAGTGGTAATATTATAAGTGCTGATATTTTAAGCGACAATGCCTTAAATGATACTTTCTGTATTATAAAAAAGACTTACGAAGGTTCGGAAATACTTATAATTTTTCATCTTGGGGAAGGTACGGAGGAATTGGATTTAAGTTATATTGCAATAAATGGTAATGGAATATCACAAGACAATATTCGCGGCGAACTTCAAACGGGTGATGATGCGATATCAATAACGGGCGATATTTTATCCATGCCGCCGTATTCCGTACTCGTGTTAAAATAAATTATTTTTGTGTTTATTCGGCTTGCTTTTAGCTTATTTTGGAAAAATTAGATTGAAATATTGACTGCTTTAGTGTAAAGTATTAGTTAAGTATAATTTCAGAACAAAACAAAATAAAACATAATTTTGTTTTGAAATATGCAAATATATTTGAAAAGACGTAAAGGAAGATGAGGTATGGAAAAGAGTTCAAACAACACAGGGGGCTGGCGTACCAATAAGTGGTGCCGTGCAGCAATCCCCGCATTACTGCTTCACTGCAGTATCGGTACAGTGTACTGCTGGTCAATTTTCAGTCAGGAAATAGCTGATTATATTGGTCAAACAAAGGGGGCAACTGAATGGGCGTTCAGTTTTGCTATTTTTTTCCTCGGAATGTCAGCGGCATTTCTGGGAAATGTAGTTGAGAAAGATATACATAAATCTTCTCTGATTGCAGCTATATGCTTTGCTTCCGGTATGGCAGGAACAGGATTTTTCATCTGGTATGGCGGTCAGAATCCCGGAAGCGCACTGGCATTAGTAGGAATATATATTTGTTATGGTTTCATAATGGGTATCGGTCTCGGAACCGGATACTTATCCCCGGTTAAGACCCTGATGCTCTGGTTCCAGGACAGAAAAGGTCTTGCAACCGGTCTTGCAGTAGCAGGCTTCGGTGCGGCTAAGGCTATCGCCAGTCCTATTATGCAGAGTATGCTGGATAATCTCGGTGACGGTTCTATTTATAAAATGTTCTGGATTTTGGCAGTAGTATATTTTGTAATGATGTTTGTCGGACACCTGCTCCTTAAGAAACCCGATGACTGGCATGAACCCCAGTCTAAGGACGAGAGACAGAGCATTATGTCAGTGATTAAAACCAGACCTATTACAAACTATGTCGGAATCTGGCTTATGTTCTACATAAACATTACCTGTGGTCTTGCATTGATTTCACAGGAAAAGATGATAGTAAAATGTATCGGTCTTGCAAGCTTCGTAGGAATCATTTCCACGGTAACAGCTATCTTCAATGCAGGCGGTAGACTTGGATTCTCTGCATGGGCTGATACTATGAAAGACAGAAATACAATCTATAAACTGATATTCGTTCTCTCCATAGTATTTACTGGAGCGGTAATGCTTACAAGCGGCATCAAGAACGGAGAAGGAAACACTGTTTTGGTAATCCTTGTACTCTGCCTGCTTTTCGTTGTAAATGCAGGATACGGCGGCGGTTTTTCCAATGTACCGACTCTCCTTTCCGACCACTACGGAATGGGTAATATCAGTGCAATACACGGAATTACGCTGTCTGCATGGGCATTTGCAGGTCTTACCGGAAACCAGATGTCAGCTTGGATTGTAAACCACTTCGGTGATCCGATTGAAATCGAACACGCCCTGGGTGATGGTACCATAGAAATGATTACGGTAAATCCCACAGGCTACCAGACAGTACTCTACGCAACAATAGTACTCTACATAGTAGCCCTGCTGATTTCATTATTCTTGGTGAAACCTGCTAAGGAGAAAGCATAATAACGTATAAATTAAAAATGCTGCCAAGGTAAATCAAACCTCGGCAGCATTTTTTGACTTAATTAGTCAATAACAATACTTATCTTATATTTATAATGTTGTAAAAGCGGGCAACAACTACATCATTAAATAATTCCTCTGTCCCTCAATCTCTTTCGGTATCGCCACTCCATTATTATTAAGCTTCTGACTCAGATTATCCAAATGCCTTACCTTCTGGGCCAGCTTAATATCATACTTATCCATCATATCCTTATACAACGGGTTAATCTTAAGCTTATCACGTACATCCTTGGCAAAGGGACAATGTGTAAACAATATTGTACGTGCAACCTTGTTAAGTCTTGGTGAACCTGTACCTTCATAGAGTATCCATGCTTCGTAATCCCGCACAAACATTTCCTTAAAGCTGTTCTTTGCTTTTTGCATACTCAGCTTAATCTTGTCTTTTGCATCAACGGAAAGCTCCCTGTTCTTCTTATAGAACTGGATATAATCAAAGTATTCACTTGTAAGAGACGGTTCTGAAACATCGTTCCATCTTGCACCCTGGATACGTTTGCACATCTCCCAACGGTACTCGCCGGTCAGACGCACCAGAATATTATTCAAATCTTCCATTTCAAAGATGGAAACCATCATACGTGCAGGTGAGGTACGTTTTCTGCCTTCAATTTCCTGCCATGCAACACCGCGGACGCCTACATTGGGCATCAGGATGATATCAGGAAGTATTTCAACATCAATAGATTCTTTTCCTATACCAATATCCGGATTGCTGTATAAGGTTTCTCTATAATATGCGCCAAAATCAATAGAACGTATATTTTTAAACGATGTTTCCACCATATCGGCAGAAACAAGGGTATTTTCCAAATCCTTGAGCACGTTGCTCTCTAAGAATATTGGTGAAAAGATGCTTATACGTCCAAATGTCATCTTATTACCGCTGGTAATCATATTGTTAAGTTCAAATAAAACCTGTTCTTTCTTGTCATTAAGCATTCTGGCCTCATCTGCGGCGGCTATTTCGCCTCTGATCTTAAGATCACGCACATAGGCAGGATAGTCATTATCAAACTCGTTACGGCTTGGAACCTTGCGGCCTTCATAAATCGCTGTCAGCCATTCATATGCGGTATATACGCCTTTGGAAGGGTCGCTTGGAAGCGAATCCACTATCGAATAGAGGTAAGCGGCATTATCCAGACCGGCAAGCGTTTCGTCAACATAACCGAAGTTAAAGAACATTTTTACTATTCTTGGAACTTTGTGATCGGACAGACTCTTTAAAAACGAGCTGGAATAAATCTTGTAAAAGTTTTTGGTAATACTTGTACGAAGCTTCCTACAGGTATCATCGGTAGCATTTTTATCCGGAAGTTTTTTGAATTTATCTATGCTTGTCCTAAAGGCAGAAGCTGTTTCTTCGTCACATTCCGAATATGACAGTATAATATTCAACGAATCCGTGAGTTCCTTCTTAATGTTCTCAGATGACTGGCTTGCAGCCGGTGCTTCGGTAGCGTTTTCCAGGTCATTTAGTTTAGACTTGTACTCGGCAACACGTGCATTATACATATCTTTATCGATTGAATCCTGGCTTTCCAGCTGAATCATCATTGTGCCAAGCGTGGCAGTGATGGTAGTGGAGTCATCATTATGTGCACCGATTTTATACAGGACACTGGCATATAAGTCAAAAAAGTCCAGACGATTTTCTTTCATCAGGAAATTGACGATTTCCGCCTTGTATTCATAGATTGCACGGCAGATTGAAAGAACATAGTAAATATCGTTGCTGGCCTTTAACAACATTCCGTATATAAAGTCAGCAATCTGGGATTTGGCGGAAATACTTTTGATTATGCGCTGTAACTGCTCATAGTATTTACTTGCCCATTCGGGAATATCCTCTTCCAATACAAGTTCCGTTACGGAATCCAGTCCGGGAAGAACTCTTGTGGCAAGAGAGTGTTTGGCGGTTAAATGGCAGTATTCCTCATATCTATCCATTAAATATTGATAAAAGGTATCACAGTCAAATTTGGACATTTCATACTGGTCTACAATCTCCTGAAGCTGCCTGAATAAAGAAGTTACTATTATATTACAGAGATCCGTCTTGGTACGGATAAGCTGGGTCAGCTGCTTCTCGGAGCAGGGATAAGCCGCCAGTGTAGTATCTTCCATAGCCTTATAGTTCATAAAATGTGAATCATAGTTGAGTTCGCATACTCCGATAACGTCTCCCTTATGTAAATACAATTCGCCGCCCGGATATGAGGCGCGTACGGAGCCTTTGGTAATCACGTACAATGCGCTGAGCGGTTGTTCCCTTTGGATTATGGTTGTTCCCGATGGAAATTCTTGTACTGCCATAATAACCCTCCAATCTGTTTTACCTTATTATAAAGGTTTTTTACCATAAATACAAGAATCACACAAAACAAATTATTTTTTACTGTACTTTTGTCAGAAATATGGTAAAATATCTATAAATGCGTAAATTGAAACGTATAGATTTTTTAACCGCAAGTTTAAGCAGGTGCTCAAACTTAAAGAAATAGAAGAAAGTCTGGTTGGTTTGTATGAAAATGGAATTGGAAGATATTGAATATAGAAAGATGGTCGTGGAAGAATACAGACCTGATGTAGAGAGACTTATACGCTATCTTCCGTGGCTTGAAGATAAAGCCGGAGGAAGTGTTTCGCAGACTTTTACCGATTCGGGAATAGGCGAGAACTCCATTCCTTTTCCTGTTTATGACAGCACTTTGTTGAGCTTTATTAAAGATGTTCAAAGAACCACTCTTTTGGACCGTAATTATCATTATATTTATTCCAGACATAGAATTAAAACCCTGGCGGATGAACAAAGAGCGATTTCGCAGGCGGACATTACGCATATGGATGTGCTCAAAGGCATCCTGTCCAAGTATGTGTTGGGTGGAATGACCAAGGCAAGACTCTGGTCGGATGCGGTCAAGGACCGTATATTTTTAAACTGTATACAGAAGATGAAAGAAAATCTTGAATTCTGGGATAAACCAATGGTATAGGGTGAAGGGATAGAAAGTAGTATGGGAGAGAAATCGTTACAGAAGAAACAACATATTTTAGATACGGCACGTAAGATTTTTGCGGAAAAAGGATATAAAAATGTTACTATGAAAGATATCGTAGATGCATCCGATATCAGCCGTGGAGGTTTATATCTGTATTTTTCAAGTACACAGGAACTGCTGATTGAATTGTTGCAGCAGGAAGCAGATGAAACTGACGATGTTTTTACCAGGAAGATTACCGAAGAGGATTCGGCCGCGGATATTCTTACACTCTTTTTAAAAGAGCAGAAGAAGGAGCTCTTGCAGAAGAAGAATAATCTGACGATGGCTGTTTACGAATATTCCTTTGAAGCGCAGAATAAAAAGAATTCCATGCTGCGTAAGCAGTTTGAGGCCGGTATCAAAGTGATAGAGAAGCTTATTGAATCAGGTATTGCCTCGGGTGAGTTTTATTGTGAGAATCCAAGAGGCGCCGCGGAGAATATCATGTATGTGCTTGAGGGAATGAGGATTAATTCCCAGACAATGGGAATCACGGAATCAATGGTTGATGAACAGCTGCTTTATATTATGCAGGGTCTGATTATAGAATAATTCAATGCAAAGCAAAGGATGCTTCCGAAGTATGGGGGCATCTTTTAATGTATGCGTGACGGATATACGTTTAATAATTATTAAAATATAATGGAGGTTTAGGTTCATAATGGAAAAAGTCAGACGAATTTACGTAGAAAAGAAAGCGCCTTTTGCGGTAAAGGCAAGGGAGCTGAAAGAGGAAATCGGAAGCTATCTTGGTATTGCAGGAGTTGGGGATGTCCGGGTGTTTATCCGGTATGACGTTGAAAATATATCAGATGAGATTTTTGGTAAAGCATGCAGAACCGTATTTTCCGAGCCTCCTGTAGATATTCTGTATGAGGAGAGAATAGATATACCTGCAGGCGGCAGGGTTTTCAGCGTGGAATACCTTCCGGGTCAGTTTGACCAGAGGGCGGATTCCGCTGTTCAATGTGTGCAGTTTTTAAAAGAAGACGAGACACCTATAATTAAAACTGCTGTCACATATTTGATAATAGGTGATATTTCTGATGATGAATTTGCAAAAATAAAATCATATTGTATAAATCCGGTAGATTCCAGAGAAACCGACATGGTAAAACCTGACACGCTTGTCACAAATTATGATGAGCCGGCGGATGTTGCGGTTATTGCCGGTTTTACCACTATGCCGCAGGATGAACTCAAGAAACTTTATAACTCACTTGGTCTGGCAATGACATTTAAGGATTTTGCACATATTCAGAATTACTATAGCAGTGAGGAACACAGGGAGCCTACAATGACGGAAATCCGTGTGCTTGACACATACTGGTCGGACCACTGCCGTCATACTACTTTTTCTACCGAACTTAAGGAAGTAAATTTTGAGGACGGGTATTATCAGAAACCGATAAAGAAAACTTATGAGGACTATCTTGCCGCACGAGAGGAAATTTTTGCGGGAAGAGACGACAAATTTGTATGCTTAATGGATCTGGCTGTTATGGGAATGCGTAAGCTGAAAAAAGAAGGTAAGCTTGAGGATATGGAGCAGTCCGATGAAATCAATGCCTGCTCGGTTGTGGTTCCGGTCGAAATGGATTACGGTGACGGTTCTGTGACCGAAGAGTGGCTGGTATTTTTCAAAAATGAGACTCACAATCACCCGACTGAGATAGAACCCTTCGGTGGTGCGGCAACCTGCCTTGGCGGAGCAATCAGAGACCCGCTTTCCGGTCGTGGTTATGTATATCAGGCTATGCGTGTAACAGGTGCGGCTGACCCGACGGTTCCGGTAGCCGAAACCTTAAAAGGTAAATTGTCACAGAAGAAGCTGGTGCGCGGCGCGGCAAGCGGATATTCTTCATACGGAAATCAGATAGGTTTATCGACCGGATTGGTCAAAGAAATCTATCATCCCTCTTATGTGGCAAAAAGAATGGAAATAGGTGCTGTTATGGGTGCGGCACCCAGAAAGAATGTTATTCGTGAGACCTCTGACCCTGACGATATAATCATCCTCCTTGGAGGAAGGACAGGACGCGACGGCTGCGGCGGTGCAACCGGTTCTTCCAAGGTGCATACCGAAAGCTCGATTGAGACCTGCGGTGCCGAGGTACAAAAAGGTAATGCTCCCACAGAGCGTAAGATACAGAGACTGTTCAGGCGCGAGGAAGTAAGCAGATTGATTAAGAAGTGTAATGACTTTGGTGCGGGCGGTGTATCAGTTGCAATCGGAGAGCTGGCGGACGGACTTGTAGTGGACCTTGATAAGGTTCCAAAGAAATATGCGGGTTTGGATGGTACCGAACTGGCCATTTCGGAATCTCAGGAGAGAATGGCGGTAGTCGTTTCTCCTAAGGATGTGGATGCCTTTTTAGCTTATTCAAATGAGGAAAACCTGGAAGCAGTTGCAGTTGCGGTAGTTACAAAGGAGCCGAGGCTGGTGCTCAAATGGCGTGGTAAGGAAATTGTCAATATTTCCAGGGCTTTTCTTGATACCAACGGGGCGCATCAGGAGACTTCGGTATATGTGGACATGCCGGTCAAAGAAGATAATTACCTGCAAAAGATTGCCACTCCGGCTGTGGAAACCGCACTTAAAAACGGCGATGTTAAAAAGGCTTGGCTTGAACTTCTGAATGATCTGAATGTATGCTCCCAGAAGGGACTTGTGGAAATGTTCGACGCCTCAATCGGTGCGGGCAGCGTATATATGCCATACGGCGGTAAGTATCAGCTGACGGAAACCCAGGCCATGGTTGCCAAGCTTCCGGTGCTTAAGGGTAAGACTGATACGGTTACGATGATGAGTTATGGATTTGATCCATATCTCTCAAGCTGGAGTCCTTATCACGGAGCTATATATGCGGTAACAGAGTCAATGGCTAAGATTGTGGCAAACGGCGGAGATTATAAGACGATCCGCTTTACCTTCCAGGAATATTTCAGAAGAATGAGTGAGGAACCGGAACGTTGGAGCCAGCCTTTTGCGGCGCTTCTTGGTGCATATGATGCTCAGATTGGTTATGGCCTTCCCTCGATTGGCGGTAAGGACTCAATGTCCGGAACCTTCAATGACATAGATGTTCCGCCGACTTTGGTCTCATTTGCAGTTGACATAAGTAAAAAGCAAAATATTATAAGTCCTGAGCTCAAGAAAGCCGGAAATAAGCTGGTAAAATTCAGCATTGAGAAGGATGAGTATGACCTGCCTGTTTATGGCAGCGTAATGAAGGTATATGATAAAATACTGACACTGATGTCAGAAAATAAAATAGTATCTGCATATGCACTGGATGCCAAAGGTGTTGTAGCAGCATTAAGCAAAATGGCCTTTGGTAATAAACTTGGTGTGAGGGTTGAGAAGGATATAGCTAAAGAGACACTTTTCGCAAACGGACTTGGAGAAATCCTTGCGGAAATGCCTGCTGAAGCAGCAGCGGAGGTAGTGGAGGCAGCAGTAGCAGATACGAAAGCAAAGATAGCAACAGAGGCAACAAGTGCGCTGACTGGATTAGTCAATGATGTGGATGATATCACAATAATAGGTACGGTTACTGAGGAAGCAGCTTTTGTATACGGGGATGTAAAGATTACAATGGATGAAGCACTTGATGTGTGGACTTCCAAACTTGATAAGGTATTCCCTTACACAACCGATAAAGATTTGTCAAAAGGCTCGAACCTTAAAGCCTCTGTCAGCAGCAAAGCGGAATTGGATGCGACATCGAAATCCGTACCGGAAGCTTCATTATACGATGCGAAAGATATGTACGTTTGTAAGCACAAAACTACACGCCCTACCGTATTTATTCCGGTATTTCCGGGAACCAACTGTGAGTATGACAGCGCGAAAGCCTTTGAAAGAGCCGGAGCGGATGTTATTACGAAAGTATTTAAGAACCTGACACCACAGGATATAGTAGACAGCGTGGATGTGTTTGAAAAGGCCATTGAGCAGTCACAGATAATTATGTTCCCCGGCGGCTTTTCTGCAGGTGATGAGCCGGACGGCTCCGCCAAATTCTTCGCTACGGCATTCCAGAATGAAAAGATGAAAGAAGCCGTAATGAAGCTCTTAAACGAGAGAGACGGTCTGGCGCTTGGAATCTGCAACGGTTTCCAGGCATTGATTAAACTTGGTCTGGTACCCTATGGGGAAGTAGTAGGACAAAAAGAAGACTCACCTACACTTACATTTAATACAATTAACCGTCATATTTCCAAAATGGCATATATAAAAGTGGTTTCCAATAAATCCCCCTGGCTTGCAGGAGCCACACTTGGAAATACTTATGTAAACCCGGCATCCCACGGCGAAGGTCGCTTTGTAGCGCCGAAGGAATGGATTGACAAACTTTTTGCCAACGGGCAGGTTGCAACCAGATATGCCGATGCTGACGGAAATATAACCGCGGATGAGGAATGGAATATCAACGGCTCGTATGCCCAGATAGAAGGAATCACATCGCCGGATGGACGCTGCCTTGGCAAAATGGCACATTCCGAGAGAATCGGGGATGGAGTTGCGGTTAATATCTATGGTGAGCAGGATATGCGGATATTTGAATCCGGAGTTGCCTATTTCAAGTAAGCATATGTATTGTACTTTAAAGTGAATTGGCAAATGCGTGTATACCCATTAATGCTGAATAATTTACAGAGAGGAAACAGGTAGAAAATGAAGGCATTTTTAATTTTGGAAGACGGAACCGTATTTTCCGGGAGCCACATAGGTGCTGAAAAGGAAATCATAAGTGAGATTGTTTTTAATACTTCTATGGCGGGGTATTTAGAGGTTCTGACAGACCCTTCCTATGCGGGACAGGCGGTGTGTATGACTTATCCATTGATAGGAAACTACGGAATCTGCAAGGAAGATATGGAGTCGAAGAAGGCTTGGCCGGATGGTTTTATTGTCAGAGAGCTTAGCAGAGTTCCGAGCAATTTCAGATGTGATATTACTATACAGGACTTCCTTAAGGAAAATGGTGTAACCGGAATTGCCGGAATCGATACCAGGGCATTGACCAAAATCCTTCGCGAAAAGGGTACTATGAACGGTATGATCACAATTGATGAGAATTATAAGACTGATGAAATTATTCCAAAATTAAAAGAGTATAAAACCGGAAAAGTAGTAGAAGTTGTTACCTGTAAAAATAAATATGAATTAAAAGGAAGCAGTAACTTATCTGATAATGGTCCAATCAGCGGCTCGTCACATTTTAATGCTGGAGATTATGCAGCAGGAAAGCGTGAGAAAAAGCCCAGCTTGGTGCGTGAAATAAAAGGGAAAGGGCTTAAGGTGGCACTGCTTGATTTGGGTGCCAAGGATAATATTGCCAAATCCCTTGCCGCAAGGGGATGTGATGTTACGGTATATCCTGCATCTACCAAGGCGGAGGAGATTATAGAGGATGCACCGGATGGTATTATGCTTAGCAACGGGCCGGGTGATCCCAAGGATTGCACAGACGTAATTACAGAGATAAAAAAACTATATAACACCGATATCCCTATTTTTGCAATCTGTCTGGGACATCAGCTTATGGCGTTGGCAACCGGTGCGGATACTTTTAAAATGAAGTACGGACATCGTGGAGGAAACCATCCCGTTAAAGATTTGGAAACCGGGCGCGTTTATATTTCCTCGCAAAATCACGGATATGTGGTGGATATGGATAAACTGGATCCGAAGGTAGCGGTTCCCGCATTTATCAATGTAAACGACGGTACAAATGAAGGGCTTAATTATACCGGAAAAAATATTTTTACCGTGCAGTTCCATCCCGAAGCCTGTCCCGGTCCGCAGGATTCGGCAGAGTTGTTTGACAGATTTTTAACAATGATGAGGAGGGTGTGAGATGCCAAAGAATCCGAATGTAAAAAGAGTATTGGTTATCGGTTCGGGACCGATTGTAATTGGACAGGCAGCAGAGTTTGACTATGCGGGTACTCAGGCATGTCGTTCCCTTAAAGAAGAGGGTATGGAAGTTATTCTTGTCAATTCCAATCCTGCAACGATTATGACGGATGGGGATATTGCAGATAAGGTGTATATTGAGCCGCTGACAACCAAGGTTTTAGAGCAGATTATCATTAAAGAAAAACCGGACAGTCTTTTACCCAACATGGGCGGACAGGCTGGCTTAAACCTTGGTATGGAGCTTGATGAATCAGGTTTCCTGGCTGCGCATGGCGTGACTTTGCTCGGCACGACAGCCAAAACAATTAAGAAAGCTGAAGACCGTCTGGAATTTAAAGAGACTATGGAGAAGATAGGGGAGCCGTGTGCGCCCTCGCTTGTTGTTGAAAATATAGATGACGGTATCAGTTTTGCCAATAAAATCGGTTATCCGGTAGTTCTGCGTCCCGCATATACGTTAGGCGGTTCAGGCGGCGGCATTGCAAATGACCAGAGAGAGCTTGAGGAAATTCTGGCTAACGGTCTGCGTCTTTCCAGAGTGGGACAGGTTCTTGTGGAGCGCTGCATTGCCGGGTGGAAAGAAATTGAGTATGAGGTTATGCGTGACGGTGCGGGAACCTGTATCACCGTATGTAATATGGAAAATATCGACCCTGTAGGCGTTCATACGGGTGACAGTATTGTTGTGGCGCCCTCTCAGACTCTCGGGGATAAAGAGTATCAAATGCTTAGAAGCGCTGCGCTTAATATTATCAATGAACTGGAAATTACAGGCGGATGTAACGTGCAGTTTGCCCTGCATCCCACCAGTTTTGAATATTGTGTAATTGAGGTAAACCCGCGTGTGAGCCGTTCATCGGCACTTGCTTCCAAGGCAACGGGCTATCCGATTGCCAAGGTTGCAGCTAAGATTGCCTTGGGTTATAACCTGGATGAGATTAAAAATGCGATTACCGGTAAGACCTATGCCAGCTTTGAACCCACACTGGATTACTGCGTTGTGAAAATACCCAGACTGCCTTTCGATAAATTTATAACGGCAAAACGTACATTGACAACTCAGATGAAGGCAACCGGAGAAGTTATGAGTATCTGCGACAATTTCGAAGGTGCTATGATGAAAGCAATCCGCTCCTTGGAGCAGCATGTGGACTGCCTGCGCAGTTATGACTTTACGGAGTTGTCTATAGAAGAACTCATTGAACGCATGAAAATCGTGGATGACCAGAGAATCTACGTAATTGCCGAGGCAATAAGAAAAGGTGTGGACTATGACACTATTCACGATATAACAATGATAGACGTGTGGTTTATAGATAAAATTGCCATACTTACAGAGATGGAGGCGGCACTGGAAAAGGGGCCGCTTACCATAGACTTATTAAAAGAAGCCAAACGTCTGGAATTCCCGGACAATGTTATTGCAAGGCTTACAGGTAAGAGCGAGGATGAGATTAAAAAGCTTCGTTATGATAACGGCATTACGGCAGCATTTAAAATGGTTGATACCTGTGCTGCAGAGTTTGCGGCATCTACGCCTTACTATTATTCGGTATTTGGCTCTGAAACTGAGGTGGAAGAAACTCATCCTAAGAAAAAGGTGCTGGTGCTTGGCTCCGGTCCGATACGTATAGGGCAGGGTATAGAGTTCGATTACTGCTCGGTGCATGCCACCTGGGCTTTTGCAAAGGCAGGCTATGAGACTATTATTGTCAATAATAATCCCGAAACCGTAAGTACGGACTTCGATATAGCAGATAAGCTTTATTTTGAGCCGCTTACACCGGAGGATGTGGAAAATATAGTAAATGTGGAAAAACCCGATGGTGCGGTTGTACAGTTTGGCGGACAGACTGCTATCAAACTGACCGAAAGTCTTATGAAGATGGGAGTGCCGATCCTTGGAACCAAGGCGGAGGATGTGGATGCGGCCGAGGATAGGGAATTATTTGATAAGATTCTCGAAGAGACCGAAATTCCGAGAGCTGCCGGAGGAACCGTCTATACCGCGGAAGAGGCAAAAGAAGTTGCTAACAGGCTGGGGTATCCGGTGCTGGTAAGACCTTCTTACGTGCTTGGCGGACAGGGAATGCAAATAGCTATCTCCGATAAGGAAATCGAAGAGTTTATGGCTGTCATCAACCGCTACGAGCAGGATCATCCTATTTTGGTTGATAAATATTTACAGGGAAAAGAATTGGAAGTTGATGCCGTATGTGACGGCACGGATATCCTGATTCCCGGTATTATGGAGCACATAGAGAGAACAGGTGTTCACTCAGGTGACAGTATCTCCGTATACCCCGCTTACACGGTAAGCGACAAAGTCAAAGAGACTATTGCCGAATATTCCAGAAGACTTGCCAAGGCTTTGCACGTAATAGGGTTAATTAATATACAGTTTATCGCAGTTGGTGATGAGATTTACGTTATCGAGGTAAATCCCCGTTCATCACGTACGGTTCCGTATATAAGTAAGGTTACCGGAATACCCATAGTAGATCTGGCTACCGAAGTTATCATAGGCAAAAAGATTCGTGACCTTGGCTATGAGCCCGGATTGCAGCCCCCGGCGGATTATTATGCGATTAAGATGCCGGTATTTTCTTTCGAGAAAATCTACGGTGCGGAAATCAGCTTAGGTCCGGAAATGAAATCTACAGGAGAGTGTCTTGGCATATCCAAGACCTTTGATGAAGCACTGTATAAGGCTTTTCTGGGTGCCGGAGTCAATCTGCCTAAATATAAACGTATGATCATTACGGTAAAAGATGCCGACAAGGGTGAGGCAATCGAGGTTGCAAGACGCTTTGAGAAACTTGGTTATAAGATATATGCCACAAGGAGTACTTCGGCAGCACTCAATGATGCCGGTGTCAAAGCAAGAAAAGTTAATAAAATTCAGCAGGAATCACCTACGGTTATGGATCTTATACTTGGACATGAAATAGACCTTGTAATTGATACTCCGACACAGGGACGTGACAAGAACAGGGACGGATTTATGATAAGAAGAACTGCGATTGAAACAGGGGTATACTGTATTACTGCGATGGATACGGCGGCGGCGCTTGTTTCAAGTTTGGAGAATGCGGCTTCGCAGGGAGAATTAAGCCTTGTTGATATTTCGACGATTGCGAGGCGGTGATAGATAAATGGAAATTTGTGGCTGGGCTGAAGGGCGGATTGCCAAGGGTGCAAATGGCAACTTAACAACTATATAATCGGCGCTTGGCCTATGATATTCATATCAATAATATAGGATTTTATGTTACAATACGAAGAATGGTAGTTAAATCAATTTGCTTAAAATAGGGATTAGAAAATATGAATATTATTTTTGATATGGACGGACTTATGTTTGACACCGAAAAAGTGTTTATAAAAGCTTGGGATTATGCAGGAGAAAAAATCGGCATAGGAAAAGCTGGATTTATGGTATATAAGACATTAGGCATGAATATAGCGGCTTCTTATAATGTATGGAATGAAGAATTCGGTGATAGATATAATCAAGATGAATTAAAAAAATATACAAAGGAATTTCTGAAAAAATATTATGATGAGAATTCAGTTCCGGTAAAGCATGGGTTATATATATTGCTTGACTTTCTGGAGAGTAAACAGTGCAAAATGGTAGTTGCATCATCTTCTCCTCGCTGGGAAGTGGAAAAACATTTAAAAGATGCCGGAGTAGAAGACTATTTTCTCGATATCGTATGCGGTGATATGATTGAAAATTCAAAACCCGCACCTGATATTTATTTGAAAGCATGTGAAATGATAGGTACAGAACCGAAAGATTGCTACGCGTTGGAGGATTCTAAGAATGGTTTGTTATCCGCATATAGGGCAGGATGTAAACCTATAATGGTTCCGGATTTATGGCAGCCGGACGAAGAAATAATGGAAATCATAGTTGCTAAGTATGATGATTTGGAACAGGTAAAAGTGGCTTTCGAGAATGGAGATTTGTAAATCTGAAATCATAATGTAAATATAAGTTTTGGGAGATACGCAGATGCACAGAGTATTTGGCAATAAGGAAAATGTTCAATATATTGAAATGAAAAATGTATCTTGATATGCAAAATTGGGCTTTAGAACTTGCATGGAGCAGCATAGACAAGTAAAACAATTGTAATTTGCAATTTTATTAAAGCAATGCTATTATAGCATTATGTAATAAAAGCATATTTTCTATAAAATCAAATTAGCTATTCTAACATAATCTATGTTTTTAAGTTTCATAAAACCTTTACTTTTTCCACTTAACAAACCTTGTAAAAACTGAATAATCATTATTTGGGAGGAAAATGATTTGGATAGAAATATCAACATTGTAACCAATGCGGAAGATAAGAAAATTGTCATAATAAATGATATACTTTTTAAAGGTAAACGAAAGGAGGACTGGGATTTAGTTGAAATGTATTTAAAAGAATATGTCGGAAATTTTTATGAAATGGAGGCAACTTCTGAAAAAATCTTTATTTCAAGTGATTTTCCGGATGAATATTCAAATTCAGAAAACAGAATAAGATTAAAAGGAGCAGTGGCTAAAGCTAAAGCAAACGCATCACAAGGAATTCCTGAGTTAATCCGAATTGCAACGAATGGAAAATATTCTGTTAATACTAAGAAAAAACATAGTATGAATGCAAAATATGGATGGTATCGTTATGAAATCAAATTTGCCTTACCTGTACTTAACGACCAAACGAGAAGTTTAGAACGTTATAATATTTATTCTGCAAACATGCTAGTTCGCCATGCAAATGACGGGAAAAAATATCTTTATGATATTTTAGATATAAAAAAAGAAACGAGCAGCCCGCTTGAGTCATAAGACTGTACGGTGAAAACCCATTTCTTTTTATTACAATTATAATATTTCATAATTGCCAAAATGTCAAGCAGTATTTATTTGGCAGAAAGAACTATGGTATTGCAATTATAAATTTAATTTATATTCTTGACTTAACAATTTAAATACAAACTTAATGTATTATGAATCAGTTCTTCATGTCCTGTTTATATTGTGTTATAATAACAGAAATGTCTCCAGTGGGAGCCATATCTGTGTTATAGTTTTTCTTTCTCGCTTGCTACAAATTTAGTATTGATATTAAATAGGTATAAGTAATATAATGAGCGCAATAAGAAATTATCAGAAAGAATTGGATAATATAATAGAAGGACTTGATAAGGCAGAAGTTGAAACTCCGCCCAGACTTTTATTGCATAGCTGTTGTGCACCGTGCAGCAGTTACGTGTTGGAGTATCTAAGAACATTTTTTAAGATTACGGTATTCTATTATAATCCCAATATATCACTGGAACCCGAATATCTTAAGCGGGTTGAGGAGCAGAAAAGACTGATCGCGGCATATAATGAAGCTTTGCACTCAGAGGCACAGTATGATGTCCGACTCGCCTATCATATAGACATAATAGAAGGTGACTACGAGCCGGATAGGTTTTTCGAAGTAGCAAGAGGACTTGAGGCCTGCCCTGAAGGTGGTGAGCGATGCTTTGCTTGCTATGAACTACGCCTCAGAAAAACGTCGCAAATTGCCATAGAAGGACAGTATGATTACTTCACCACAACCTTAACAATCAGTCCACTAAAGAATGCAGCCAAATTAAATGAAATCGGCGAAAAACTGTCAAACGAGTGCGGAATCAAATGGCTTCCTTCAGATTTTAAGAAAAAAGGCGGCTACCAACGCTCAATAGAATTATCCAAAGAATACCAGCTTTATCGCCAAAACTACTGTGGCTGTATTTATTCAAAATCAGAACGAGAAAACAAGGCACAAACATTATAATATAGCATTTGAAAAGGAATGATTCACAATGGAGAAATTTTTAGACCTAATATCATCGGAAATGAAAAAGGCATTTGAAGCCGCAGGATACAATCCGGAACTCGGCAAAGTTACCTTCTCAAACCGTCCGGATCTCTGTGAGTTCCAATGTAACGGCGCCATGGCGGGTGCCAAACAATACCATAAAGCACCAATTATGGTTGCAAATGAGGTGGCTGGGAAGCTTGAGAACAGTACCATCTTTTCAGAGGTTACTGCCGTTGCCCCCGGTTTCCTTAATTTAAAGGTGACAGAGACCTTTTTGAAGGAATATCTGCAAAAAATGAGTGACGACGATAAATTCGGACTGCAGATGCCGGAAAGCCCTAAGAAGATTATTGTAGACTACGGCGGTCCAAATGTTGCAAAACCTCTTCATGTCGGACATCTGCGCCCTGCAATAATAGGGGAGAGTATCAAAAGAATCTGCCGCTATGCAGGTCATGACGTGCTGGGTGATATACATTTAGGTGACTGGGGACTGCAGATGGGGCTTATAATTACAGAGGTAAAGCTCAGAGAACCTGATCTGGTTTATTTTGATGAAAGCTATCAGGGTGAATATCCCACAGAGGCACCTTTTACAATATCGGAGCTTGAGGAAATCTATCCCACAGCCAGCGCCAAGTCAAAAGAAGATGCCGACTATAAGGCGCAAGCAATGGATGCGACTTTTAAGCTGCAAAACGGGGTTCGCGGCTACAGGGCGCTTTGGAAGCATATTTTAAATGTATCTGTTACTGATTTGAAGAAAAATTATGATAACTTAAAGGTTGATTTCGATTTGTGGAAAGGCGAGTCGGACGTTCACGATATTATCCCTGCGATGGTAGAGGATATGAAAAATGGCGGCTACGCCTATGAGAGCGATGGCGCTATTGTGGTAGATGTTAAGGAAGAGACCGATACCAAAGAAATACCGCCCTGCATAATTTTGAAATCTGACGGGGCTGCCTTATATAATACAACAGACCTGGCAACAATTATGGATCGTATGGATAAATATGCTCCGGATAAGATGATATATGTTACCGATAAACGTCAGGACTTGTATTTTGAGCAGATTTTTCGCTGCGCACGCAAGACCGGACTCGTTAAACCGGAAACAGAGCTTATACACATCGGCTTCGGAACCATGAACGGCAAAGACGGAAAACCTTTTAAAACAAGGGATGGCGGTGTTATGCGTCTGGAAATGCTGCTTAATGATATAAATGAAGAGATGTATCGTAAGATTGCGGAAAATAAGACTATGAACGATAAAGAGGCAAAGGAAACTTCAGAAGTCGTTGCACTTTCCGCTGTTAAATATGGAGATTTGTCCAATCAGGCTTCCAAGGACTATATTTTTGATGTTGAAAGATTTACTTCATTTGAAGGCGATACCGGACCGTATATTCTTTATACTATAGTAAGAATTAAATCTATTCTGAATAAGTATAGTGAACAGACAAATGCACAGAATATAACAGATGGAGAAATAAAATCAGATGCTCAGAAAAACGTCGCAATAAGAGACGCTGTCAACGAATCTGAAAAGGCCCTTATGCTTGAGATAACCAAATTTAACTCAGTGATTGAAGCGGCCTATGAAGAAGTTGCGCCACACAGGGTCTGTGCGTATATTTATGACCTTGCAAATGCGTTTAACCATTTTTATCATGAAACCAAAATCCTATCGGAGCAGGATGAGACCAAAAAATCCGGCTGGATAGCATTACTTATGTTAACCAGAGATATTCTTGAAACCTGTATTGATCTTTTAGGATTTTCTGCACCGGAGAGAATGTAGACAGGCACAGAGCCTGGCTCAAAATGAATAATGGAAAAAATAGCAAAAACCCCTTGACAAAAGCACTGTATAGATTGTATACTAGCAAAGCGGGTTGTAAATAGGACAGCCCACATATACTTAGTGAATGGGATCTTAGCTCAGCTGGGAGAGCATCTGCCTTACAAGCAGAGGGTCATA